>CANFOW010000015.1 GCA_947448865.1 Actinomycetota bacterium | reverse complement strand
TGTTCGTTCATTCAATAACGAGAAGTTCAATAACGTCCTGCCTCGTCGCTCAGTACTCGATCGTGTTCGCGAGTTCTTCCTGGCTTAATCAGCCACGTAACAAACGCCAACCGCTTCGCTCATGCGTTGCACGGTTGGCGTTGTCGTTTTGTCCTACGGCAATACAGCACTAGAAAAGGCCGACCACCTAAGTGGCCGGCCCCATCTCTAGGAGGAGACGATTACTGCTTGATAGCAGAAATATCTAGCTGAAGCTTGACGTGATCGCTCACAAGGAAGCCGCCTGTTTCCAGTGCAACGTTCCAAGTCAAACCGAAGTCCTTACGGCTGATTTCGCCAGTACCTTCAAAACCTGCACGTACGTTGCCGAATGGATCAGTTGCAATGCCACCGAGTTCAACCTTGAGATCAACACTTTGTGTGATGCCCTTGATTGACAGGTCGCCAGTAACAATGAAGTCATCGCCGTCAGCAACAATGCTCTTTGACACGAACGCGAGGTCGTTTGTGTTTTCCACATCGAAGAAGTCAGCGCTCTTGAGGTGGCCATCGCGGTCTGCGTTGCCAGTGTCGATTGAGTCAAACTTTGCTGAAACAGTTGCGCTGGATGCAGATAGGTCTGCGCCAACGGTGACTGTGCCTTCGAAGGTTGCAAAGTGGCCGCGAACCTTGGTCACAACTGCGTGACGGGTTTCGAAACCTAAGCGTGAATGGGATGGGTCAATGACCCAAGTGCCGATGTACGGCGATAGATCTGCAGACATGGAGTCTCCTAGAAAGTTGAAGGTTCAATTAGATTTAGTTTAACTTTCAACTACTAGCGTGTCAAATACCCGCAAGGTCCTGCATTTTCGCGAGCCCGCTCCAGCCAGCAACTCCCGGTCCCTGCCGATAACCCACCTGTTCCAGACAGTACGATCGGCTGGCCGTCAGGCGTTAGTCCTTAGTTGTTTCCGCAACTGCCTGGACTGCACTGGCCACTGATTTAGCCACATTCGGGTCAAAAACACTTGGCACTATGTAGCTCGCGTTTAACTGTTCTGGACGCACACAGCCCGCAATCGCGTTCGCCGCTGCAATCAATGTTTCAGTGGTGATTTTGTGAGCACCAGCATCGAGCATGCCTCGGAAGATGCCTGGGAAGGCAAGCACATTATTAATCTGGTTTGGATAATCACTACGACCGGTTGCAACAACAGCAGCATGCTTAGCTGCAAGGACGGGATCAATTTCAGGATCTGGATTCGACAGCGCAAACACAATTGACTTATCAGCCATTGAGGCGACGTCGGCTTCGGTCAGAATGTTCGGCGCACTCACACCAATGAATACGTCAGCTCCCGCAAGACCTTCGCCTAGTTTGCCTGTGACACCTTGCTTATTGGTGTTTTCCAACATCCATTCACTCGTGTTCTCGCTATTAGGGCGACCTTTATATACAGCGCCTTTGGAATCGTAGGCAACGATGTCGCGCACACCCATTTCCATAAGTAGCTGCGCAATTGCAGTACCTGCGGCACCTGCACCACTCATCACAATTTTGAGCGACTTAAATTCTTTGCCAACAATCTTTACGGCATTAGTTAATGCAGCAAGGACAACAATCGCAGTACCGTGCTGATCGTCATGGAAAACCGGGATGTCGAGCAATTCACGCAAGCGCGCTTCAACTTCAAAGCAACGTGGTGCAGAAATATCTTCTAAGTTAATGCCGCCATATTGCGGTGCAAGGATTTGAACCGTGCGCACAATTTCATCAACATCTTGAGTATCAAGGCACACCGGCCAAGCATCGACATCCGCAAACTGCTTGAACAAGGCAGCTTTGCCTTCCATCACAGGAAGCGCTGCAGCTGGACCAATGTTGCCAAGACCTAAAACAGCAGAACCATCAGTGACAACGGCCACCGTGTTGCGCTTAATTGTGAGACTGCGCGCATCGCGTGGATCTTTGGCAATGGCAAGACATACCCGAGCAACGCCAGGAGTGTAAGCGCGAGAGAGATCATCGCGAGTGCGTAGTGGAACTTTCGGGCGAACCTCAAGCTTGCCACCAAGGTGTAACAAGAAAGTACGGTCGCTCACTTTACGGACAGTGGCTCCAGGCAAACCAGCAATCTGAGCCGTGACACGTTCAGCATGATCGGGGTCTGAAGTATCGCACGTGACGTCAACCACCATGCGCTCGTAGCCAGACTCAACAACATCGAGAGCGGTAAGGGATGCACCAGCATCACTGACAGCTTGCGCAAGACCAGCGGTACTCGCGGAGTCAGGGGATAACTCCACACGCAATGTGATGGAATAACCGGGACTGTTGCCTGACATGAGAGCTCCTTTGCGAACGCTTCCCCCAATCTTGCCACTCGCAGAGTCTCGGCAAAACAGCACAGGTGCAGCATCACAGGGTAAGGCCACTATTTACAGACTCAGGAGTAGGTTGTGAGTGACCCGTTTCACGAAAAGGTGTGCCATGGCTTTTGATTTAACTGGATCGCGAGCACTGATTACTGGTGCAGGTTCGCCCGTTGGAATTGGATTTGCAAGTGCCCGCCTACTCGCCGAGATGGGGGCCAGCGTGTTTCTCACCGGAGCTAGCGACCGAGTGCTTGATCGGGCTGCTGAACTCACTGCTTCGGGTTTCACCGCTTTTGCAATTACCGCCGATCTCACTGACGAGCAACAGGCTGAACACCTCATCGAGGCAACCTTGGAATCCCTTGGCGGGATTGACATCGTTGTTAATAACGCTGGGATGACCAGCGTTGCAGAACCGATGCACGAATCAGGTGAAGCAGGCGACGCTGTAACTATGAACGCCCACGGCTGGCAACGCTCTCTGAATAGAAACCTGAACTCGGCGTTTTATGTCACGCATTACGCGCTGCCTCACATCCGAAAGTCTTCACACGGGCGCATCATCATGATGTCTAGCGTCACAGGTCCAGTCATGGCGATTCGCAGCGACATCGCATATGCCACGACAAAAGCTGGAATGGTAGGACTGACTAAGGCGCTCGCAGTCGATGAGGCTCCTCGCGGAATTACTGTGAACGCTGTTGCGCCCGGGTGGATTAAGACCGATTCGCAACTTGAAGCAGAAGTAGGCCATGGCGCTAAGACTCCGATGGGACGATCCGCAACACCAGCAGAAGTAGCTGCGGCAGTTGGATGGCTGGCATCACGTGAAGCGTCTTACATCACAGGGCAAGTGATTGTTGTTGATGGCGGAAATTCGATTGCCGAAGAGCGCTCATAGTCGCCTGAGATTGTGCTTGGACATTGGCGGTATATTGATGACATCGGCACTGTGTGTGAGTGTGAATCAGGAAAGTTAAGCATGTCTGCTCTCAAGAATTTCTTTCGTCCACTTCATGTGGATGGCACAAGAATTGCGCTTCGTGATGTTTTTAAGGCACCTTACTTGCGCCTGGCAGTCATTACGAGCGTTGCAGGAACCTTGGGATATTTCATTGGCGGAAATGTTCCTCGAATTTCAGGCACCACCGCAGCTATTACGGCAATTGTTTCGGTACGACACACATTCCATGAATCAATTCGCGAAGGTGTTAACCAAGTCATAGGTGTTGTGATTGGTGGCACTGTTGCGTTTAGCGTCATGAAACTCACAGGATTTAGCTGGACCGCAGTACTTGTTGCTATTTTGTCCTGCTTCATAGCCGCCCGGCTTCTCAAACTTGGTGAAGAAGGTGCCATTGCACTTGCCGTCACCGTGATTCTGGTTGTTGGTCCATACGTTTCTACGGACACGATTGAGTCTCGGTTCTATGGTGTTCTGCTCGGTGCTGCTTTGGCAATTATCGGATCGTATTTTGTACGCATTGGTAGCCCGCAGTCACGCGCTCTTAAGGCAGGTATTGCCCAAGCACATGCCTTGGCTCGATTGCTCGATGAAATCTCTAAGGAACTTATTCGCAACGCTGGTCGCGTTGAACCACAACTTGCAGTTCGCTGGCTCTCCGAATCTGAATTCATTTCGAATGAAGTTGATGCTGCACTTGAAGCCGCCGAGTCAGCTTTGGCTGGCTCTTACTGGTCGCCAGTTATCAGCCGTAAAGAAGCAGCATCCATTGTTGAGCAAGTGAAATTAACTGAGGCAACCGCCGAAACTGTGAAAAGCATTTGCCGCGAATTACTTGTTACCAGTGGACGCACCCAAAAGCTTCCCGAGCTATTAGCAACAGCGTTATCTGGTGTGCTTCGTGCTACCGCCGGAGTAATCCACGAACAGGCTCATCTCGCGGCCGAGCAACCTGCTGCGCTTGCCGATGATGACAACGTTGATTGGGATCGCAAACGCGAAGATGCTGTTGAGCGTCTCAAGAGCCTTGACGAAACCCAGCCGCTATTACTCGGTGGTTCAATTTTGCGCGATGCTGAAAAAATCACTGAAACGTTGAGCGACTAAAAACCTTTGTCGTCTGACAGAGATTTCTACTAACCGGCGACGTTAAGGACGACTGGGTCGAGAACTGATTGCCGGGTATTCGTTGGAAAATTGATGACTTGTCCCAATTCATGAGCTTTGCCAGTTAAGTCGTCAGCAATTTTCGCCAACCAAGAATCGTCGTCCTTGATGATGATGTGTGTGAATCCAACAGCGTGTAACGCGACTTGCGCCTGTTGAACCCCCATACCGTTCACATCGGGAAGCAGCCGCGCCATAACAGCCGAGCTCTCTTGCGGAACACATTTTCCAGATTCCCACGCCAGCAATCCAATGGGATTATCCGTCACGATTGCTTGCACCCCAGATGTCATAAGCGATGCCCAAATCAGTGGTTCGTCTGCACTTGCGATGTTGGTTTCATATGCGAAATAAGAAGCGGCATGCGCGTCGACCACCGACGTCGACGAGGTGTAACTCCACTTGTTTAATTGTGAGTCAGCATTTGCTAGTGCCCAGGTGTCAACAGATGTCTTGTGGTAAACGTGAGTCGTAAAGAACCCTCGT
Organism: Actinomycetota bacterium; assembly: GCA_947448865.1. Lineage (GTDB taxonomy): Bacteria > Actinomycetota > Actinomycetes > S36-B12 > UBA5976 > UBA5976. The sequence continues at coordinate 33,623 of CANFOW010000015.1, read as the reverse complement.
TGCGTTGCCGCAGCAATCGTCACTCGTGAAAAGCTTTCAACGATGACACTGTTTGCCATTAATTCGGCGTCCACAATTTTTTCGATGATGCCCCACTGGATTACGCTCGGTCGCTTTTTCGGCTCAAACATAACAAAAGCGCCGGCAGAGTGCGCATCGCGCAGAACCTTTGAAAACAATGGGATGGGGTCGCCGTTCGCTAACGTCAATTTCGAGATCTGAGCGAATGTGTGGTGGGAAATTTTTCCATGCCCAGTTGTGGTTCGGTCAAGAGTGTCATCATGCATCACGATGGGCACATTGTCCGAAGTGAAATGAATATCTACTTCAATGACATCGACTCCGCTCGCCAACGAAGTGGTCCAATTTAATGTTGAGTCTTCAACAGTCAATCCAGCAGTACCACCACGATGCGCAATAACAATCGGGCAGGCACTCAACTGGGTTGCGACGTCATCTGCTCGTGAAGGTGCGGCAACAAACTGCGATAGAAGAAATACCGCAAAGGCAATGATGCCGGCGGTGCGTCGAGGATGAGTGATGTTGTTCATCACGTCCGATTGAATTGCATTTCAACTGAAATTTCAACTGAAATCGGGCAAGTTTTCGCCACCTAACATTCGCCTTACAAAGGTTGGCGACGAATAGTCTGTTAAATAGATTTACTTGGATTGGAGCACAGTGTGCATACTCAAGACGACTACATACGAGGCATTTTGAACTCGTCAAAAACTATTGCGGTTGTTGGAGCGTCAAACAACCCAACACGAGCTTCGCACCAAGTAAGTGAATACCTCATGGATCATCAGTACACAGTGTGGTTAGTAAACCCGACGGTTGACACCATCATGGGTCAACCCGTGTACAAGAGTCTTCTTGATCTCCCAGCTGAACCTGACATAGTCGATGTGTTTCGCAGACCCGAAGACTTACCACCTGTACTTGCAGATGCGATTGCATGCAGAGCCAAGACATTGTGGCTCCAACTTGGAATCTTCGATGAAGACATCGAATCACAAGCACGCGCAGCAGGACTTAATGTCGTGAGTAATCGATGTATCAAGGTTGATCACGCAGCACTCGTTGGCTGAAAGTGTCGCAATCCCCAACGCGTCTTATACTTCGAACATGTATGAAATTGCCCTGAGTGTTGGCGCATGCGTGCGCTCGAAAACCCGCGTTGATATAGCGTGGATGATTTCACCGTCTTCAAGCAACGAAGCTTTAGCTCTGACCCCAGGTGCAGGACGTATCGGCACACTGTTTGACGGTGCTTTTGATGGAAGCTTGGCAGACGTTGCTTCACGCAAATTTTCCCAAGGTCGACGAGTCGCTCAAACTATTGGTGCGTTTGAATCGTCCATCACGGGCATGGCACAAGGTTCTGACGTCGAGTTCATGGTCGTCCCGGCCGAACAATTTCCCGATTGGACATGGGGTGCGCTCCTTGAACGTCAATCGCTTGCAATTGTGTGCACACTCGATGGGATCGATGTGACTGGAGTCGAGGTTTTTAATGCAGGAAGTATTGTCGCCGCACCACAAGAGGTTGCAGACCTTTTTTCTCAAGGAGTAAGTGCGAGCAAAGTTGCACACGACCTCATCATCACAATCATTCATCCTGTGACCAAGTGCGTGATTACTGGTTCCGGCCCGATAGCTGAAGCAATCGCGACCGTCGCCGAAACCCTTGGTTGGAAGCCTGTCATGGAAACCCGTGGCGATATTGTGTCGGGCTTGATTGCTGGCCTATCTCATCTTGATGTTGTCATCATCATGGGACACGATGTCGAAAGCTCAAGTCGTAACTTGGCATCGGCGCTAGAAAGCGATGCTGGCTACATCGGAGCGCTTGGATCGCGCAAAATGCAAGAAGATCGAGCCGATTGGCTCGCATATAGAGAAGTAACTGACTTGTCTCGAGTGCATGGTCCTGCAGGTTTGGACATTTCGGCAAAAACACCAGCTGAAATCGCCATCTCAGTGGCAGCCCAGGCGATTTCAGTACTTAAAGCAACATAATTCGCTCGCTCGTGTGCAACGAGTTGCCGAGACGTTCAAACAAAAAATTTCAACATGTCAACTTCGTGTCCGCATAATGAGAAATCTTGCTCATCGAGATACAACTGATCTCGCACGTCAGTGACCTTACAAATCTCTTACCTGAGAATCGGTGCAACTGACCCATTCCTATTGCTTATGACTTGCGGTAATGCTACTTTCAGACGCATACCTCCCAACGGAGAGAGGACTCCTCATGGCAATCGAATCAACTGGGAAAGAGCGTGGAAACCCACGCCTATACGCCCTGATTGAAAATGCACCAAAAACCGGCAAGAGCCCGACAGTCTGGGCCTGGCCACAATTCACTGAATTCCTCAAGGTCGCTGGTCAGCCAGTTCAAGGTCCTTGGCCACCGCACCAAGAGCGTCGTCCAGATCCAGACGCTGACTCAATGCCCGTCGCCGTTCGCGACAACAAGCAATAAAAACTCCCTTATCAACGCAAGAAACAACAGTTAGCGAAAGGAAGCGAGCATGTATCCCTCACGCTTTGGATATGAATCGCCAAAGTCCGTAGCAGAAGCGGTCGCGTTACTTGACCAATTCGGTGGCGAAGCAAAGGTTCTGGCAGGTGGCCAGAGTCTGGTTCCAATGCTGAAGTTACGCTTTGCTGCGCCAGAGATGCTTATTGACATCAATAACATCGACGGCCTGCGGTATCACCGCGTAGACCCAGACGGAAGCATCCACATCGGCGCACTATGCCGCCACGAAGATTTGGAATTCTCTGACGTCATTGCAAAGAGCCAACCAACAATTGCAGCAGCCGCACATCTAGTTGCTGACCCAATCGTGCGTACTCGCGGAACCTTCGTTGGTTCGGTTTGCCACGCAGACCCTCAAGGTGACTGGGCAGCTGCGATGATCGCACTTGACGGTCGCATTGTTGCGCAGGGTCCTAAAGGCAAGCGCGAAATCGCGATGAAGAACTTCGTTAGCGGTCCGTTCCAGAATGCACTCGCATTCAACGAACTCGCTGTCGAAGCAATCATCCCTGCACCTAAGGGTGTGGCACGCGGTGGCTACCTCAAGCTCGAACGCCGCGTTGGTGACTTCGCAACTGCATCAGTTGCGGTCTCACTTGACATGGTTGGCGACACAATCGCACGTGCAGGTATCGCACTTGCTGGCGTTGGTGGACACACAATCGATGCAACAGAAGCTGCGTCAGTCCTCGTAGGTAAGACACTTACCGCCGAGAGCATCGCAGCCGCTGCTACCGCAGTTGCTGCAGCAGCTGATCCTCGCACCGACCACCGTGGATCATCGGATTACAAGCGCCACATTGTTGAAACGTTTGTTTCTCGCATTCTTACTGGAATCGCTAATACATCACAGAAAGCAGCATGATATGACAAGTCTGTACGACGAAGTAGCCCCAACCCCACCGAGCAATGTGCCAACACGTCGCATCACTGTTTCAGTGAATGGTGAACCACGCACACTCGATGTAGAGCCTCGCTTACTGCTTGCTCACATGTTGCGCCAAGGCCTGAAATTGACCGGAACTCATACAGGTTGCGACACCACAAACTGTGGCGCTTGCACCGTGTTGTTTGATGGTCGCCCAATCAAGAGCTGCACAATGCTTGCTGTTCAGGCTGATGGCCATGAAGTTGAAACTGTTGAAGGCCTTGCCTCAGCAAGCGAACTTCACCCGATTCAAGAAGGCTTCAAGCAAGAACATGGTTTGCATTGTGGTTTCTGCACCCCAGGCATGATGCTTGCGGCAAAGGCACTACTTGAAAAGAACAACAACCCAACAGAAGACGAAGTTCGCTGGGCACTGTCCGGCAACCTATGTCGTTGCACGGGTTACCAAAATATCGTGAAGTCAGTCCTTTGGGCTGCCGAAAAAATGCGCGCAGAATCAAATTAGGTTGGAGACACAAAAATGGCATTAGACGAAATCAAAATTGGCGGACTTGGCGCAAGCCGACGACGCGTTGAAGACAACCGTTTCATTCGTGGCAAGGGTCAGTACGTAGATGACATCGTGCTTCCAGGCATGCTGCACATGGAAATCCTGCGCAGCCCTGTTGCTCACGCTCGCATCAAGTCAATCGACGTCAGCGCAGCATGGGAAATCCCAGGCGTGCGCTTGGTATTGACCGGTGAGATGATGGCCGCTCGCAACTTGGCATGGATGCCAACTCTGTCCTACGACACACAAGCTGTGCTCGCAACGGACAAGGTTCGTTTCCAAGGTCAGGAAGTTGCAGCCGTTATCGCTGACGATCCTTACATTGCGAAGGATGCCTGCCAGGCGATTGTCGTGGAGTATGAAATGCTCCCGGTCATCGTTAACCCAGACCAGGCAAAGGCTTCCGATGCACCGCTTATCCGCGATGACAAGGAAAACCAGCCAACCAACAAGATTTTCGATTGGGAAATTGGCGACAAGGCTGGAACTGACAAGGCGTTTGCTGAAGCGGACAAGATCTCAAAGATCGAGCTTCACTACCCACGCTCACATCCATCGCCTCTTGAGTCCTGCGGTTCTATCGCAGACTTCAACCGTGCAACTGGAAAACTCACTGTATATATGACAACTCAAGCACCGCACATCATTCGCGCTGCTGTTGCCATGGTCGCAGAACTTCCAGAACACATGATCCGCATCGTGTCACCAGACCTCGGCGGCGGCTTTGGTAACAAAGTTCCTGTCTACCCTGGCTACGTCATCTCAATCTTGGCTTCAATCTTGACCGAACGTCCAGTGAAGTGGATCGAAGATAAGTCCGGAAACCTCATCTCGACAGGTTTCGGTCGCGACGTCTACCTCGAAGGCGAAATGGCCCTTCGCAAGGATGGAAAGATTCTTGGCGTGCGTATGCACACCATCTCTGACCACGGTGCGTTCTACGCAGATGCTCAGCCAAGTAAGTTCAAGATTGGCCTGATGCACTCCGCTTTCGCGTGCTACGACATTCCTGCAGCTCACTTAACTGCAACGGGTTACTACACAAACAAAGCACCTGGTGGCGTTGCATACCGTTGTTCATTCCGTGTGACTGAAGCAATGTTCTTCCAAGAGCGCATGGTTCAAGCAGCTGCTGACGATCTGGGAATTGATCAGGCAGAGTTCCGTCGCATGAACTTCGTCAAGGACGACATGTTCCCTTACCGCACGGCCTTCGGCTTCTTGACTGACTCCGGTCAGTACGCAAAGTGCCTGGACATCGGTCTGGAAGCAATCGGCTACAAGAACTTCAAAGCTGAACAAGAAGAAGCCCGTAAGCGCGGCCGTCTTCTCGGTATCGGCATCTCGACCATGACTGAGCCACTCGGAGCTGGTAACAGCCGCGAGTACGACATCATCGGTATCAAGATGTTCGACTCTGCTGAACTTCGCGTACACATGACTGGAAAGGCTCTGCTTCGTACCGGAGCTAAGTCACAAGGACAGGGTCACGAAACTACTTGGGCGCAAATTGTGGCTCACGAACTCGGTATCCCAGCAGAAGATGTTGTTGTTGAAGAAGGTGACACCGATACTGCTCCATTCGGTATGGGTACCTACGCTTCACGTTCAACACCAGTTGCAGGTGCTGCAGTTGCAATGGTCTCGCGCAAGATTCGCGCGAAGGCTCGCAAGATTGCTGCTCACCTTCTGGAAGTTTCTGAAGAAGACATCGAGTGGGAATTGGGTCGTTTCTACGTGCGCAGTAATCAAGAACGTGGTGTCACGATCCAGGACTGCGCAATGGCTGCCTACAGCAACGTGCCGGATGGTCTTGAGCCAGGACTTGAGAACAACGCTTACTACGATCCACCCAACCTGACATGGCCGTTCGCTGCCTACCTTGCCAAGGTCGAAATCGATCCAGAAACTGGCGTGTGGGACGTTCTCAAGATGGTTGCAGTCGATGACTGTGGCGTTCGTATCAACCCAATGATTGTCGAAGGACAAATCATGGGTGGTCTCACTGAGGCATACGCAATGGCCAGCATGCAGTACATCACGTTCGATGAAGAAGGAAACTGCATTGGTTCCAACTTCATGGACTACTTGCTACCAACAGCATGGGAAACCCCAGGCTTTGAGCTACACGAAGTTGTTACGCCATGCCCTCACCACCCAATCGGTGCAAAGGGAATTGGCGAATGTGCAACAGTTGGCGGTCCAGCAGCATTCGTGAACGCTGTTATGAACGCAATTCATCACACTGGTGTTCGCAACGTCGACATGCCACTCATGCCAAACCGCGTCTACGAAGCAATTCAGACCGGCAAAGACATCAGCGGAATGCCACCAGTGAGGTCAGGCAACTAATGAGTATCAACACAGAAAATCGCACTAAGGAGGCATCATGCTGATTTCGCAATCCTTCGAGATTGACCAGCCCGTTGACGCGGTCTGGGAGTTCTTCGATGACATCCCGCAAGTTGCTGCGTGCATTCCTGGCGCCAACCTGACAAACAAAGTTGCTGAAGACTCATACGAAGGCGATGTCATCGTCTCGGCTGGTCCAGTCAAACTTGAATTCGCTGGTACTGCTGTTGTGAAGAGTCGAGACAATGCCAAAAAGGTACTTGTTCTCGACGCTTCAGGCGCAGACAAGAAAGGCCGTGGCGCTGCGCAAGCCCTGCTCACTGCTGGACTTAAGCAAACCGGCGGCGGCACAAACGTCGACTTGTCACTTGACCTGCAGATTTCGGGTGCTGCAGCTCAGTACGGTCGTGGTCTGGTAGCCGATGTCACTGCTGTTCTGGTCAATCAAGCTGCCCAGAACATGCAAGCACGCATGACCGCTATTTCGAAGGGCCTTGATCCCAACTCTGTTGTTGGAGCAAAGCCTGCTAGCGGTCTGTCAATCGGTTTAAACGCCGCTAAGCGCGCCATCACCCGCGTGTTTAGCCGTTTCTTCCTCCCCTACACTCCCGAACCACGTCGATAGGAATTGAGGTAAATCCATGAGTCTTTGGGCAATCGGGAACCTAGTGGTCTTGCTAGTAGTAGTTCCTTTACTTGTTGCACTGCTTAACCGCGTACTTGCTGCTCTTGAGCGCATTCGAGGTGCAGCAGATGATGCACTTTCGGGTGGCGTAGCCATCATCGGTGAACTCAACGGAACTCCAGCTTTGCTGGAGACCACCGATGGGGTCATCAAGGAAGTTGCAAACGGCGCAGTTCGCTATGCCGGTTCTGTCGCGAAGTTACTAGGTTAAGGAGGACACAGTGCCAACAGTTGCTGTCGTCACACTCGTTTTATTCACACTGATCATTGCTGCAGCCGCACTTGGGCTGATTCGCGTGATCTTCCATTTGCGAGCTGTCATTAAGACTCTCGACGCACTAGACGGTGGCGTACAAGTCATCGTTGCAAAGACCGCTACGGTCCCAGCAGTCGTCGATTCAGTTAATGCCAGCCTTGCCCCAGTGCGTGCATTCGCGGAATCAATCTAGGCAGGAGATTAGCTATGGATTTTGGTGGACATACCGGTTGGATACTGGGCTACGTAATCGGACTCGTTGTAGTTCTGGTTGTTGTTGCTCTCGTAGTTCCAATCCTGTTGCTTGCTGCGCGTATCGGCACACAAGCGAAAAGCATTAACGATGGTCTAGGTCAGGCAGAGAAGAACACTTCTGCCCTAGCCAATCTGCAAGAGACGATTGACTCGGCGCTTGCAATTATCGCTGGCCTCAAGCGTGGCCGTAATCGATTGGGAGGCTGATCATGGATAGCACAGTAGAAAAACTGTGGAACCTAGCCAACATCTTGGGTGTTGTCGTCGTTCTGGCAGTTGCTGCGTTGCTGACAATCCTTGTGTTGTTAGTTCGTCGCATTGACCAACGTGTTAACGCAATCAAGGCAACATTGGCTGATGCAGAACGCAACACCCAAAATGCTGCGTTGCTCGACACAGTTTCGCTCGGTGTCGGCCTTGTGCTCGAAGAAGGTTTGGAACACCACCTGTTCCTCGGACGTGTATTGGATAAGGTGCGCTCATGAACAAGTACGTAGTCTTTACGGTTATCGACATTGTTGCGCTTGTCGCAGGCTTGGCGATTTACTTGTACATCGTTGGTCGTCAACTCACTAAGGTCGCTACCTCGCTAGAAGAAGCAGCTGACCTGGTGTGGAAGATTAAGGCGAACGCCGATGACATCGAGCCAAACCTGACCCAGACAAACACAACCGGCAACGTTGTTGCTGGCGCACTTCCGCTTCTCTACACGATGGCTGAAGGCATTGTGGTTGGTGCAACATATGTTGCTGCTGATCCACACGCTGCCCCAGAGCCAGCACGTCCTGCAATGGGTGTTCGTCGCTCACGCATGATGGAAGGCGTAGGAGCTATTTCGGACTAAGTAAGAAATATTCAGTTCGACGAATTTGGATCGCGCTGAGTAGTCAACGCTTCGGTAACGGGCGTTGAGTACTCGCCGATCCATTCGTCTTTCCAGGCCTTGTCGTATTTTTCGGCATTGCAACTGGGGTCATAAATTGCCATGAGTTCCTGGCAAATCTGTTCGCGGTGTGACGGTAATCCACCTGGAACTTCGTAGTAGCAAATATGCAGATTGAACTTGTTTCCCGCACGAGCAATCCAAGCAGCGGAACGCGGATGTCTGAAGGGAAAGCCTTCGGTCGACATGTCATCAGAATGGCCAACGTAGATCACGCTGTACTCCAGCGGCTTGCCCTCTATGTTGTTGCGTGCCATAACGGCGTACACAGCCGGCGCAGCTGGTGGTGTCCAGCCAGCCAGAGCTCGTGGGCCTTCAAACGGGTATCCCGCCAGGCTGCCAAGCCGAATCATGCGTCCAGGTCTCCGTAGTCATCGTCTTCGCCAATGCATTCGGCTTTCGACACTGGCCAGGCTGGAAGTTCTGTGCGAGCTACAGCCTTCGTGAACTGGTCAATCGCAAGGTCTACCGCCTTGTCGGAATTTTCGGCTTCTACCACAATTTGTGCGCCGTACCCCATCGTGCCCATGCCGGATGCGATGCCATTGAGGCGAGCTACCGCATCAGCAAGTTCGACAACTTCGTCGAGAGTGACTTCGCGATCACCTTCGGCATAAATTGACACACTAAATTTCATCATCGTTCTAACCCATCTTTGCTAGTTCGGAGGCGAATACTTCCAGGGTCTTGAAATTATGTCCCGAGTAAATTGCATCGATATGCGGATCCGCAATCATCATGCCAATCGTATTAGGAACAAAGTCAACGTTGTCGCCCTTGTGCGGGTTTACCCACACAACGCGATACGCAATGCGCGCAAGTGTCTCCATTGCCTTAGACAAAGTTTCAGGATCGCCACGGTCTAAACCATCGGAGCAAATCACGACGATAGCGCCGTGACCCAAACGGTTTCTGCGAGCTTCTTTAATGAACTGTGCGATGGAGTCGCCGATGCGAGTTCCACCATCCCAGTCCAGCACTGATTCGCCAGCGATGCGCATTGCTTCATCTGGAGAACGCTTATCAATGGACTTTGTAATGCGTGTGAGACGTGTACCAAAACAATAAATTTCCACTCGCTCGTTTGCGCGACGAGCCGAGTAGGCAAACTGTAAAAGATTGCGTGAATAGTCGGCCATCGAACCTGATACATCAAGAATGAAAACAACGGGACGTAACTTGGTCTTACGTTTGCTAAAGATAAGTGCTTTTGGTTCACCCAGTGAGCGCATCGTTTCGCGAGCCATGCGGCGCATGTCTAACTTCGAGCCTTTGGGGTTTTCTTGGGTGCGATAGGTACGTCGTGCTGGTGGTGACAGTTTGAGCATGGAAATCATGCGGCGTAGTCGATGCAGTTCCTCGTCGGAACAATCCGAAAACGCTTTGTGACGGTACACCTCGGACGATGAGCCTACATAACCCATTTTGGTTTCATCATCGCTTGCATCGCCTGGCAGCCCTTGTTCGACATTGGGAACTTCTAACGTCGTACCTGCGTGATTTGATGCTTTGATTTTAAGTTTGCGTTCGTCGGATTCTTCTTCGCTCATTAGCAAAAAGAATTCCCGAAACCGTGCGTTGTAGATGGGAACATTTTCTTTCTTGCGGACAAGAGTTGCTCGCCCACTCCAGTAAATGTCCATGATGTCTGTTGGATCAAGTTCAGCAACCGCGGAACAAAACGTAATGACATCATCGGAGCCCACAACCATTCCGGATTCCCGAAGGATTTGGCCAAACTCAACGAATAGTTCGTCGAAGCCAGCCAGCGCAGGCTCGACCACGTTAGACACTGGGAACAATGTCCTTAATGTTCCTCATTGTGTATTCCAAGTCATCGCGGTCTTTAACAACGGCACCGAGTGTGTCAGTGGCGTGTTCTGTCGTGAGTTGATCAGCACCAACTGCATCAAGTGACTGAACCCAGTCAATTGTTTCCGCGACACCAGGTGATTTTTCGAGTTCCATTTCGCGAAGATGATTCACAGCGGTGACAACTTGTGTCGCTAAACGCTGGCTGACGCCAGGCACGCGAGAGCGAACGATTTCGACTTCGCGTTCCGCAGGTGGGAAACCAATCCACGTGTATAGACAACGACGCTTCAACGCATCGTGAAGTTCGCGAGTACGGTTCGATGTCAGAATCACGATGGGTCGAGTCGTAGCAGCGATTGTTCCGATTTCCGGAATTGTCACTTGGAAATCTGAAAGTAACTCGAGAAGAAACGCTTCGAACTCATCATCTGCACGGTCAATTTCGTCAATGAGGAGAACTGCTTGTTCACCAGCGCGAACTGCTTGGAGAAGTGGGCGTTCCAAGAGAAACTTTGAACCGAAAAGTTGTTCTTCGACTTGATCGGCAGATTCCGAATTTGTTAACGCCCGGATGTGCAACATCTGGCGGGCATAATCCCATTCATACAGCGCGTGATTCGTGTCGATGCCTTCGTAGCACTGCAAGCGAATCAAGTCGCGATTAAAAAGTTTTGCGAGAGTCTTGGCCAGCTCAGTTTTTCCTACGCCTACTTCACCTTCGAGAAGAAGTGGCTTGCCGAGCTTTAACGAAATGAAAACTGAAGTCGCAAGACCGCGGTCTGCGATGTAGCCGAGCTCACGAAGCTGTTCAGTCAAACTTTCAACGGTCATCGCTTCGATCGTGTCTTGAAAACTCATGTGATGACCGATCTCAGTGATTAGTTGGATGAACCAAAGACCAGGTCGCGAATGGACCCAGGAGTGGTGGTCAGTTTGCCTTCGCGGGCAAGCTTGGCCTTCCAAGCGCTTTGCATGTCTTCGCCTTCTTCACCGAAGCCATCAAAAGTGATGTCCTTCATGTTGCGGCAGGCTTTGTTTGGGCTGCATTCTTCGTCAAGTTCGGCCAACTGTTGTGGTTCTTGCGACCAAATTGTCCGCAGTACTTCGGCAGCATCTTGGCTTTCAATGGACATAGTGTTCCTCCTGCAACGCACCCAAAAACCCTTGGGATTCAAAGAGTATCAGGCAATTCGGCGGTCTGCAGTCCAGACAATCAAGTCGCCTGCGGGCTATTCGGAGCCTTGTTGAGTGTGAGAAATAGGCGCAAAGGTCGCGGTTTTGGCCCGGCACCCAGAAGTATGGGTTTCAAAGTGCTGGTAGTCCTTGGTTCGCCAATTTCCGCCCCAGCACCAGCCCAATGAAATGAAGGTACGGACAATCGGACTGGACGTTTTTAAAACCCCCTGGCCAGTTCGACGATGCTTTGTTGACCAATGATTGGTTGGGTAAATCCGACTATGTGTGTGATACGGATTGCGACGCGGATTGATGTCGATAGCGAGTCCGTAGGAATGATCCGAGATCTTGCTTGGTCGTCCTGTGACTCGACGACAACTAAATGCACTCGTCACATCAGATTTCATGAGACTGACATCTGACCGGTCTGCCATGGCAATTTTCGTGAATCGAAAATGGTCGTCAAAGGCGACGTGAAACACCTGATTCAGGTCATTACCCAAAGTGTTATTAATGACAAGCTGTCCCGAAGTCACGAATCCTTGATTGTTGAAATACGGGAATGACACGGTGACCAAACCTGATGCATTCAGTGGGCACCCCGACCGATACACATGAGCAATATCAGCGAGCACAGTCGGGCGAGCATCAAACCAGAAAGTGTCTTGTGGATCAGCCGTCGGCGTCACCAATTCCGTGACCTCATGTTGCACACTGTCACCTGTAACGGCTGTAAAAACGAGCGTTTGAGTGCCGGTGTCAATCAACCCCACATCAGTGAACTGCGCGATTCCGTGCACAGCATTTACTGTCGTGGTTCCTGTGATGTGACCAGTGCCAGTTGTGGTGACGGAAACGGGAACAGAAACATCAAGCAGGTTGTTGTCCGAGTCAACAATCCAGACTTCCGGTTGCTGCGCGAATTTCTTATCCAGTACACCTGTGGCTTGGACATGCAATTGAAGCGGGTTACCCATGAGTGGTTCTGCGTTTCCACTCATTGCAACAGCGGTCAGCGCGAAAGCAAGTGGAACTGCGACAAGCGAACGGGTCTTCCACCGTTTCATCGACGCTATTCGTTTCACATTATGAGCCTACCTAGCATTTGATGCGTCACACGTGAGCGAAAGATTGCCATAACTCACAAGTAAGTGGCATTGCTTCACTAGGCTGACAATCAACTGAGAGTTCAAGGAGGAACCCCCATGTCAGCAAGCGGCCACGTCGGACTTGATTCCGAACACACGCTTAAGCGCGAATTTTCGCTCTGGTCATCATTTGCCTTTGCGTTCGCATTTATTTCACCCATCGTTGCGCTATACGGAATCTTCGGTTTGGCGTATTCAACCGCCGGTCCAAGTTTCTGGTGGAACTTCTTAATTGTTTTTGGTGGTCAGCTTTTGGTCGCCATGGTGTTCGCTGAGTTAGTGTCACGCTGGCCAGTCGAAGGCTCTATCTACCAATGGGCCACTCGACTGATGAACCAAGGTTTTGGTTGGCTCGCAGGTTGGTTCTACATGTGGACGCTTGTTGTCGCTATGGCAACCGTTGCTATTGGTGCTGGCGGTTTCGTTGCTCGTGTTGTGGGCAAGGATCCTTTCGCAGTTGCACTGTCACTCGGAAGTTTGAATGTCACTAATCAAGTCACAATCGGTTTGTTGATTTTGGTACTTGGAACACTTGCAAACATTCGTGGACGTACTGTGCTGAAGGTCCTGATGACCGGCTCGATCATCGCAGAAGTTATCGGATCTATCGGTCTCGGTGCTCTTCTACTTATTGGTCATCGTAATAATCCAATCAGCGTGTTGACTGACGGATTCCACACACCGGGATACAGCAGTATCTCTGGACCGTTCCTGATCACCATGGCATTCGTTGGATTCAGTTTCGTGGGATTCGAAAGTGCTGGCTCAATCGCAGAAGAAGTGAAGAAGCCTCGTCAGAACCTTCCCAAGGCCGTTATCTTCTCGATTGTGTTTGTTGCGATTGTGGTTATCTTCGCTGCATTTGCCATCATCATGTCGATTCCAGCAGACATTGCTGCAAATAGTGCTGACCCTGTGTACGACACATTGAAGACTGAATTGGGAACAGGTGCTGCGAAGTTTGCAGAAATTTTGTTCACAATTGGTTTCTTGGCATCGTTCCTTGCATTGCAAACTTCGGCTTCACGCATCATTTGGTCATTCGCACGCGATAAGGCATTGCCTGCGCATGGATCACTTGGGCGCCTGAGCCCAAGTCAAAAGCAACCCGTTAATGCGTTGCTCCTTGCAACCGTCATCGGCGCGATCATGATGATTCTGAGCCAAGTGACTCCGAACTTCTACACACTGATGATTAACTTCACCACTGGTGGATTCTTCTTAGCGTTCTTGTTCCCACTTGTTGGATCGCTGGTCACAAAGATGAAGGGCACATGGGTTCCTGGACCATTTAACTTTGGTCGTGGATCTAAGGTGCTGTCAGTCATCGCACTCGTATGGGCGTTGTTCATGTACCTCGATATTTCGTGGCCACGTCCTGTGTACGCAGATCAGCGCTACCTTGACTTCTCAGTCTGGGTTGCTGGTGCGGGTCTACTCATTATCGGAATCATCATTCACCTGACCGTTCGCGGCAACATCACGCTGGTTGACGTAGACGCTATGGATCATGACGAATAAATCAGTGCATTCATGACAAGTAATCGCACGGCGGTAGTCACCGGTGCTGCAAGTGGCATCGGGGCTGCCGTTATGCGCGAACTTCAAGGTCGGGGCTGGCGCGTTGCTGGCCTCGACCTTCGCGCAGCAGGTAGTGACTGCGACGTCGTCACCAATATGGCTGACGGTGACGCAGTGAGTTCCGCGATCGCCGAAGTTGAAAAATGCCTCGGCCCAATTTCCGCAGTCGTGAGTGCTGCGGGTCACTACGAAATAATTCCTGTTCTGGACATCACAGAACCTGTGTGGGATCGCATGCTCAGCGTGCATCTCGGTGGCGCTTTCAATCTGGCACGCGCAGTATTGCCAGGCATGATCGAGCGTCGCGACGGCGCGTTTGTTGCCGTCACTTCTGAACTTGCCATTGGTGGTGGCGATGGTGATTCGCATTACGCGGCCGCCAAAGGCGCCATCATCGGATTTGTGCGTAGCCTCGCAGCAGAAGTTGCACCGCACAACGTGCGCGTGAATGGTGTTGCACCCGGCCCAACTGATACACCGCTTCTTGCGGCTGACTCGCCCTGGCGTGAACCTGGATACTTAGCCACGTTGCCAGCTCGACGTTTAGCAAAGCCTGAAGAGATTGCCTTGGTTGCTGCATATCTGATTGAAGATGCGACCTTTACAGTCGGCGAAATTATTTCGCCTAATTCAGGAGCCGTGATTTAGATGAGTGCTCCACGTTTTGATGGCAAGGTCGTACTCGTAACAGGTGCTGCTCAAGGTATGGGTCGCACAATCGCATTGCACATGGCTTCGCTCGGCGCGCTAGTTGCAGTTAATGACCGTGTTGATGATCCGCGCTTACATGAACTCGCACATGACATTGGTGGATACGTTGCAGTTGCCGATGTTTCCGATCGGTCAGCTGTGTTCGCCATGGTTGCCGATGTGCGCGATAACTTTGGTCCAATTGATGTGCTCGTGTCTAACCACGCGTATATGACAATGGATTCTTTCTTAAACCACGACGACACTGACTGGTGGCGAGTGGTGAAAACCAATCTCGCTGGAACGTTTTGGTTGATACAGGCAGCGCTGCCAGACATGCGTGCATCAGGTGCGGGCCGAATTGTTGTGACCAGTTCTATCTGGGGAGTTATTGGTTGGCCGGAAGCAACGGCGTATTCAGCATCAAAGGCTGGGCTCGTCTCGCTCGTGAAAACACTAGGTCGCGAAGTGGCTCCCGAAAATATTGTTATCAACGCGATTGCTCCGGGCATCACGGATACGCCGCAGCTTCAGGTTGATGCGGATGCTGCCGGGTTGCCATTGACCGAGATGCACGCCATCTACGCACAGGGCATTCCGCTTGGGCGAATTGGTAAGCCGGAAGAAATCGCTCACACAGTTGCTATGCTCGCTGACTTTAATATGTCTGCTCTGGTTGGTCAGACAATTCAAGTTAACGGTGGCGAAGTGCGTTCGCGCGTGTAATCTGACGATATGTCTGCTGAACAAGTTCCTGCACAACCCATCGCTTGGCCCGATAATTTCAAAGCCGCTGCATCATTTACGTTCGATGTTGATGCAGAATCTGCGGTGTTGTTCGCAGCTCCAGGAAGTGAACATCGCGCAGGCGTGATGAGTCATCAGTCTTATGGTCCGTTGACTGGCGTGCCTCGCTTACTCGACATGTTGGATCGCGTGGGAGTTCGCTCCACCTTCTTTGTGCCTGGTTACACCGCAATGCGCTACCCGACGATGGTGCGCAACATTGCAGCAGCTGGACATGAAATCGCGCATCACGGATACATGCATGAGACTCTCGAAGGTGTTGATGAAGCCACTGAACGTAAGTACTTGCAACGCGGGCTTGATGCACTTCGCGACACGGCTGATGTAGTTCCGGTCGGATATCGCGCTCCGATGTGGGAACCAAGTTATGCAACTCCAGGAATCTTGGCAGATAGCAACTTTTTATACGACAGCACGTTAATGGATGCTGACTACCCATACGAACTTTATGTTGATGACAATCGATCAATTGTCGAAATTCCGATTCAGTGGGCCCTCGATGACTGGGAGCAATACTGTTTCATCCCGGATGTGTCGGGAGTTGGACTCATCGAAAGTCCAACCAAAGTTATCGAGATGTGGCGTTTGGAATATGAGGCGCTGCGTGCTGTTGGTGGTTGTTTTGTTCTAACGAACCATCCATTCTTGAGTGGCCGTGCTTCCCGAGCGCACGCGCTTGAAGGTTTCATAAAGGACGTAGTCAGCGACTCGAGCACTTGGGTTGCTGCACTTGATGACATTGCGTTGCATGTGCGTTCGCTTGGGTTGACGCCACGACGCCTAACCCGACCAGAGGTTGATCCCGAGTATCGTTAGCACTGATTTAGTTACGAAAAATTCTTCTTAGTTCGCACAGAACCCAATACACATCGAATGCCTAAACCAATTCAATTTCACTAAGCAACATACAAAATGCACAAGGAGTCTTCACATGGGTACTGTCGTTTTTCGTGATCACGTTGCAATGCCTTGGCCTAACGGGTCAGGCATTACGTACGAGGTCACTCGAACACCAGAGACTGGCGACTTTGATTGGCGAATCAGCCTTGCCGATATCGATAATGACGGGCCGTTTTCGGTTTTGGCCAATGTTGATCGTTGGATTGTGTTGATGGAAGGCGGTCACATGGTGTTAACCGATGGCGAGCAGACTCATCGCATTGATGAGCATGTGCCATTCAGTTTTCCCGGCGAAATCGCTTATGACTGCACGTTGCCCGAAGGTCCAGCACGCGATCTGAATGTGATGACACGTCGCGGTCGATTTGTCGCCGACGTGCAGGTATTGAAGGCAGGTACTCACGCAATCGATGCAACTAGCGATGTGCACATTCTCGTGGGGCTAGCCGGCGACACGACAGTAAACGATGAGATTCTTGCCTATCGTGATGCCGCGGTAGTCACGGACTCGCATGACGTTGATACCACTGGTGCGTTCGCGCACATCGTGTTAACGGCGGTATAAAAGCAACGTGGTGATCCAATTTCTTGGACCACCACGTTATGAGCTTCTTTGCCTAGTACTTCGGGTTGAGCGCTTTAGCAATCTGAGCCGCAGCACCCGATAGTTCACTTGGCAAAATCCATACTTTGCTTGCGGTTCCGTTAGCTATCGCTGGCAGTTGCTGGAGGTATTGGTAAGCGAGTACCTGCTCGTTTGGATTGGCCAGATGGATGGCATCAAAAACTTTTTGTACGGCTTGTGCTTCGGCTTGAGCCTTCAAGATTGTTGCTTGAGCATCACCTTCAGCACGCAAGATGGCTGATTGCTTTGCACCTTCTGCGGTCAAGATGTCACTCTGTTTTGTTCCCTCGGCAGCCAGAATTGTGGCGCGCTTTTCACGATCGGCACGCATCTGCTTTTCCATGGCTTCCTGAACACTCTTGGGTGGTTCAATCGCTTTCAGTTCCACACGATTGACGCGAACTCCCCATTTGCTGGTTGCTTCATCAAGTGTCCCGCGCAATGTTGCATTGATCTGGTCTCGCGATGTCAGCGTTGCCTCGAGATCGAGTCCACCGACAGAGTTACGCAATGTGGTCACAACGAGCTGTTCAATACCTTGGACGTAATCCACAATTTCGTATGTGGCATCTTTTGCCTTAGTGACTTGGAAGTACACGACGGTATCGATGTTGACGACCAGGTTGTCAGCCGTGATCACAGGCTGTGGCGGAAATGACACAACTTGCTCACGCAGGTCCATGAGCGGTCGACGCACCTTATCAAGCCCAGGAATCACCATATTTAATCCTGCATTCAATGTGCGATGGTACTTGCCCAAACGCTCAACAACACCTGCGCTGGCTTGCGGAATAATGCGGATACCGCGCAAAACAATTGCGATAGCAATTACGACTGCTACACCGATTACAGCTTGCCCGACTGGAAGTGTATTTTGACTCACTATTTATTCCCCGTTTCACATTTCTGAATTGTCATTTTTGATTCCGAACTAACTAACTTTCACTTCGTCCACGATTGCCATTGCGCCCATGATTGAGGTGATTGTGACGGTGGTGCCAATAGGCATCAGGGCGGCTGTAGAGCGTGCTGACCACGTTTCTCCGTCAATGGTTATCGAACCAGACGTCTGTGACACAGCGGAACTTACAACTGCTGTGCGACCGATCATTTTGTCTAAGCCTGTGGGTTCATGGTCGCCTCGGCTATAGATTTTTTTCAAGATGGCAGGACGTATTAACGTCAGCGATGCAACCGAAGCAAGACCAAACACTGGGATTCCAATGAAAGTACTCACTGGGAGTAACGCCACGACTCCAGCGGCTACACACCCAATAGCAAAGGACGCGAAAACGAAGTTAAAACTCACAATTTCAGCCAGGACACACACTAATGCGAGGCCAAGCCAGATCACGGTACCCATCGACATCCTCCACTTTTCACTTTAGCAACATCGTTGTTTTTTAGCATAAGTTTTAAGACTTCTAACGAATTACTTAGTGGTTTATCGATTTGGCGTACATCTACAGGCACTTAGCTTAAGAACTGGCGCGCTAATTTTCGATGTTCGGGAGTGACTGCTTTGCCCACGAACTTCATAGCGGCGGCTAAGACGCCAGCGTCATCCAAATATCCAATGAATGGAATCGCATCAGGAATTGCATCGATTGGCAACACGAAATATACAAGTGCGCCAAAGAGTGATGCTTTATGGGAAAAGGCTGTCTTGGGGTCCCGCATAGCGTAGTAACCGGCGACGAGATCTTCGGCGAACGGAATCTTGCTCGCAAATTGTTTTACTTTGCGAAAAAATCCTTCGGTATCAAAATTCTCGATGTCTTCTGGATCGACGTTGTCAAACTTACTTATGTCACTCATAAGAATCTCCACGGTTTCTCGTTCTTGATCACGCACATCGCTTCACCCATGCGTGAGAGCAAAACGATGTAATTAGACAGTACTAGCGGCCACTGACAATTCAATGGCCACTTGTCCAAATCAAGGAATTCAAGCTAGAAAACTACTTCACGCGATGTGAAAACCGGATTATTGGTCGCTCGAAGTACTTCATTGATGGGATTGCAAAGAGAACCGATATTCCGAGAGCTAGCACCAGAACTGCCACAAAAGTTAGCTCCTGCGAGCCAGGACCAGTGCCAACAAACCCGATGTTGGTCGCGATGCGTTCCATGGAATCAAGCACTCTGAAATGCATGAAGTAAATAAAGTACGAATACTTACCGAGTACTGTGAAAATCCGACGAGATGTTGTGAACTTCATGATTGCAAAACTCACCAGAATCATCACAATCAAAAATGCGTACGCTTGATTTTGCCGACCGAGTGGGCACGACACAATAAAGAGGCTCGGAATAAAGAGTGCCCATACTGGCCAAGAGATTCCAGCGCTCTTGAACGATGCCTGGATGCTTCTGGTGTTTAGCCATCCTTGATATATCAAGAAACTAAGAATGCCAATCAAAAAATATCCGAATGTCGAATACAAGCCGAGTCGTAGCCAGGCATCAAGCACGTGTAGCGATCCATTCGGCCAAGCATTCAGATACGGACGAGAATCTCTTAGATAGCGCGTCACAATGTTGACCAGCGCAGCGCTTACCAAAACCACATTGAGTGAACGATTTCGAATCAGTGGGAAAAGCAGATAGTGACCAACTTCGGACTGAATAGACCAGCCGCCTGGGATGACGTTGTTCCACAATGACGCTGATATAAATAGCGTGAATGTTAAAGCCAGGACAATGATTCCAGCGGTGCTATGAAAAAACTGTGGCTCACCATCTACTGGTTGCATGGCGGTATACAGACCGCCTGTTTGCGTGGCTTGGGCTCGAAATAATTGAATTCCAAGAAACACTAACCACAGCGGATAAATCCTGCCGATGCGTCGCGCCCAATATGACTTTCCCAGTGAGTCGCCTGACTGACCATAAATCGAGACCAGAAGCCAACCCGAGATGAAAAAGAAAAGCTCGACTCCGTACTTCCCGTTACCTATGAAGTCTGAAAATAACTTTGATTGGCTGTGAACCACCAACCGGTCGGCGACTTGTATTGAATGAACAGCCACAACAGTGGCAATTGCAAGTCCGCGAACAACATCAAGCCACTCAGATCGCACAGTCGCCGGACGCGGCGATGCTGAAACGGACTGTGACTCTTGCATAGTCAATGGTATTGGCAGGTCACCCGGTCAATGCTCAGTCACAAGGTGGTGTGAACTAGCTGTTCCATCTCTTCCATCTCTTTTGACTCTTCCATCTCTTCCATCTCTTCCATCTCTTCCATCTCTTCCATCTCTTTTGACTCATAGTGATTAGATGTATCAGATACCACAAGCCACAACCCACGAGGAATCTGAAATGAAAACCATTGTTATCGGAGCTGGGCTATCTGGACTGATGGTGGCGGTCGAACGCCAGAGGGCAGGCGACGACATAGTGGTGCTTGAAGCACGTGATCGAGTCGGCGGTCGCTTGTGGACCTTGCACGACCACTTCGAAGGTGGCATGTTTGGTGAGCTTGGAGCCGAGACGATGTACTCGGGTCACAACACCGTCATTAACTTGGCAAAAAGTTTGGGCTTGGAGTTTGTGTCGTGCGGATACTTTGACCCCACTGCCCCACCAATGCTCTTTGATGGTGTCTTACTGGATGAAGCCAGCCGCCGCGAGATTACAGGTTGGTTGCTGAATGCGTATGACGAGACTCCGCCGGCTGTTGCTGAAAATCTCGCCGCATGGACTGCGCGACTTCATGCTCCGCAACCTGTGATTGATTTTCTGACGTCCTATACCCAATACACACCTGTTGCATCGCTGCGTGATTGCGATGCAGCCGAGTTCGCCATGCAGTTGCGAAAAGAAGACGCTGACTCGTATCGCATTGTGGGAGGCAATGACTTATTGGCAAAACGATTGGCCGAGCAAGTGACTGTGCAGTTGAACGAAGTTGTCACGAGCATCGACTGGTCTGGCGACCAAGTCCAGGTGCACTCGAGTTCAGGCATCCATCACGCCGATCGAGTTGTCGTCACAGTGCCCGGGCCTCTTGTGAGCCAGCTTGGGTTTTGGCCAGCGTTGTCTCAAGAGAAAGTCGCAGCATTGGCCGAACTCTCTTATGGCACTGCCGCCAAAGTAATCGTGCAATACGAGAAGCGAGATGAAATTTCAAAGGTCGTTGGAGACGGATGCTTCACTAACACTGTCCCACCTTGGATTGTCGATCAATCAATTCATCAAGTCGGCGATTACGTGATTACCTCATCATTGCCAGGCGGCGACGGTGAGCCTGCAGTTATCGACGCAGCGTACATCAGCAAATGGGACGACACAGTCACCCATCTACTTGGCGAGGAAATCACACACGTGAAGTACGCATCGCACAGTTGGACTACAGATCCGTTTTCCCAAGCCATTGTGCGGGCTCCGATAGGTGATCAACGCGAACGGATATTGCCTATCATTGCGGCGCCACTGGGAAACAAAGTCTTTTTCGCTGGCGAACACACGGACGACCGCAAGGGTCCCGGTGGCTTAGAAGGAGCAGCTCGCTCGGCGGTACGAGTACTTGGCGAGTTGGCTGGGCTCGATTAGTCGGCGACTTCATCAACGCCATCTGAATCGCATTTTCGAACTTATTGCTGGCTTCGAACCCACTCCGCAGCCCGAGTGATTGACTCCATGACTGAGCCTTGCCCTCTTCCAGTGCAGGCGAACCAGTTCACACGATTATCCCCAGCAATCCTGCGAATACGGCGACCAAAATTTGTTCTAACGAGTGGCATCAAAATGATGACGTCATACTCCGAAATGTGGTTCTCAATCCGCTCAGCAACTGGAGACCAACCGGACTTCCAGCCAGGTGCTTCAAACTTTATTGATATGCCAGATTGTTGATCGTCTGCAAGTCGCCGTTTCACTTGTAAGAACGTTTCGCCTTGCTCTTCGTCCATTCCACCGATGAAGAGAATCGATACGTGTTTCTTATCGACAGTGGATTCTCGCTCCCGAATTACAGGTACGTAGGATTCCGGGACATTACTTTGTGGGTCGCTGAGCCACAACTCGGCAGTCGCAGGATCGTACACCTTGATGGCCTCTGCAACTTGCTCGAGGAAGTAACGATCCTCATCACTTTTTACTGGCAAAAGTGAGTAGCCGACTTTCTCGAGACCTGCTTTTGCAAATGCAACATCCTCAACAAGGACAAGTGAGTTCACAGCGATATGGTCAGCCGCACGAATAGAAAGGTATTGCCGTAACGATTCATTGTAAAGACAAGCTTCAGCCCATGTCGCATGAAGATGCGGTACGCCCTGAGCGAGTAATTCATCTATAGCATCCAGGATTGCGTCTGTGTCCTCTGTGATTGATGCCTCTAGACTTCTATGAAGAAGCGTTAGCAATAAAACCATTCGATTTCGACGACTTTGAACCCGTGCAATCAGATTCAGAAGCCCGGGTGAAATACTGCTCACAGCATCAAGTGCACTGTGAAGAACTTGGAATGTCGGCGCTTGATGATTCGATTCTCTATTCATGCCAAGCCAATCAAGCAATTCAGAGATTGCGTTCGGTGACTCCTTCTGAACACGGAGCATGACGTTATCGACTTCTTCAGTTTGTAATCGAATTTCTGGTGGAAGTTCGGTGTACAAAAGTTTCAATGCCTCAGGCACTGATGAAACACCATCTGAAAACATCCGTTGATAAATCTGTTGCCAGATGATCAGCGGCAATAGGTAGTAACGATCTTGTCTGCTGGATTCGTATGTTAGGCGAGCACTTCCAAGATTATTGAGTGCTTCGTCAGGACGGTTTCCGGCAATTGCCAAACCGCCTAACAAATAGTTCGCATCGCCCGCTTCTGGATTAAGTTCGGTGGCACGCTTGAGGTTTAATTCTGATCCACCAAACTTCCGATCAAAACTGATTTTGTCTGCTTGACTTCTCGGCAACGCAACGTCTTCAATTTTCGTCGTGTTGGATTCCGTCAATGCCAACTGCACAAAGTATCTAGCTTGCGTGCGATGAGTCGCAACTTCCAATACTGATTCTTTGACTGATGTAAGTTCTCGCGTCGAACTTGAATGGTCTCTCATCAGTCGCTCACTAGCGGCAATACCAATTGTTAATCGGACACGTAGGTCATCAACTACTGTGGGCACTTTAACGGTACCTTCATTTTGCGTAATAAAAATTTCTAGCCGCTTGCGCCCAGAACGTAAAATTTTAACCGCTGCCGCCGCATTTCCGGAACGTAGCAGTCGAACTGATTCATCATCAATAAGTCGTGCGACCTCTAGTTCGTGAGCAATCGTCTCC
Source organism: Actinomycetota bacterium (assembly GCA_947448865.1). Lineage (GTDB taxonomy): Bacteria > Actinomycetota > Actinomycetes > S36-B12 > UBA5976 > UBA5976. The sequence goes on along the minus strand of CANFOW010000015.1, from coordinate 10,116 downwards.
ACTGGCCCGAAAGGTACAGACTCGAGCAGCCTGAACGCTGAATCATGATTCACTGCTAGTAGGTGTTCAATAACATATGGAAAAAGTTCAATTCCCATGAGTTTTTCTAACATTCTTTGAACAATTGCAAATTGGTCGGGATTTTTTAGAATCGCATTCATCGCAGCGGAATTTCGCATCCGCTGTGTGCCCTTTATTAAACCCCACATGTGCCACTCGAAGCGTTCATCGTTTAAAGCAGCAGAATCCATGTTGAAATTTTGAGGAACGAGTTCTAGGGCGGCCGCATAACCAACGTGAAACCAGGCTTGGTGGTAGGACACATTCAACCGTGTGAACTCCATAAGCAACAGCTCATATTCTTCACGGGATAGTGCGCCTAGTTCTTCACCTGCGGTTGCGAGTGCAGTCCTAATAAGGTTGCGACCCAATGGCGTCAAAATATGCTCATTCAAGTCTGGGAGCTGAAACGAGGGCAAGGACTCGCTGCCATGTGCCACAGCACTCACGTCATCGACAGATTTCTCTTGATCGACAGGTACATCTACTTCGGGGGCTCTTAGTACCTCGGCGTGTTCCTGTAGTCGAGCGAGCTCCATGGCTGCAAGCGGAGCAGCCTCCAGTTCCTGCAGAACCACGTGAGCCAACGAAGCTTGGACTGTTGCCTCAGACCACCGAGTGCGCCACATCGTCAATATGTTTTGAAAATCCGTCTCGGTAGGGTTTTCAAACTGCTCAGATGTTAAGAGGTTTCGGGCATCTTCGAATACCGGTGCCAATAGATGCGCCACCATTTCTACCGGCACTCGGGAGACGTTACTTAGGACTCGCTGAACTTTAATACGCTGGGATACAAAACGAGGTTCTAAATGTGGACCTGAAATCGACATCATGATGCGAAGAGTTCGTTCATCTAGTCTTTCAACTAGGCGGAGCCCGTCCTCTTGTGGAATCTTTGAAAATGCAGTCTTTTGAATGACTCTCGCCATGTCTTGAAAGTCGCGAGTGATATCAGTTTCAGCCATTTATTCGCTCCTGTGTTGCGAATAGGCTATACCTATTGAATTTGAGTTGCAGGCAATAATCCTGGCCAGCACTACTCCGAATACACATTCAATCGTATTCAGGACAACGTCGCTGAGTTGAGGCGTTCGACCCTGTCCGTAAAAGAGGATGCCCACATCTAGCTCAAACTTGTAGGCCCCGTCGGGCTCGAACCGACGACCCACGGATTAAAAGTCCGTTGCTCTAACCAACTGAGCTAGGGGCCCACGCCCTGCGGCGCTCATGTAGTTTATCGGCGTTCGTGACCCTGTGGGAAACGGGTGAGGCGACGACCCAGACGCTGCAATGGACGCTCAACAAGGTAGCCCGCCACAATCGTGGCAGCAACGCTGGCCAGCGTCACGACGCCCATTTTGAGCTCCACATACTTAAACCAGACCTGGTTAGGCGCCATGTAGATCGGTGTGTGCCACCACGATTCGGTCTTGTCGCTGTAGTAGTTGAACAGGTCCATGAAGATACGGTGAAAGGCATAGATTCCAAACGACCAGGCACCAAGTTTGAGCAGCACGCGACCCAAAACACTCGAATGCGGAATTTTCACATACGAAGCAGTGAACACCACGAACGCAAAAACAGGTCCCGCGTAATTGATGATGGCGTACCCCAGATTGCGATACTCATCGAGCAAGCGCCACGATGCATAAATCGACAACGCAAACAGTGGCAGATTCACATACCAGCGGGCAAAGACTCGCGGACCAATCCAATCCGCTAACACCCGCATCAAACCACCAAGTCCGAATCCAATCAGGGCTCGACCGAAAGCTTCATCGCCTCGAATAGGACCGATCCACCCAATCCACTCGGTGTCGTGCTTCAACCCTTGTCGGAAGTAGTGATAGCCCACAACAACACCGACCGCGAGTCCAACAACTTTCCATAACGGAGTCAAGAATGTGTAAACCAAGTTCGCGAACCACTCTGCTGAAAGCGACCACAAAGGCACAACCATCATCATCGACTTCGATACCCAAATTTGCATCAGCAACATCGCCATCAAGTACATGTGTCCGTTGCGATTCACGTCGTAATTGAATCCCGCACCTGTGCGATGCGTGTCCCACATCTCGAAGTGATACACCGCAACCGATGTCAACATCACCGCAATGAGCATCGGCCACAGTCGGAAGATGCGCTTCACGATGAACACGTAACTATCGCGTCCAAATGTTCGCCATGCCTTGGGCATACTCGGTAACAACACAAAGCCGGACAATACAAAAAAGAAATCAACCATCAAAAATAATGGATCGAGTTTGTAAAACGGCGAGCCATCTCGTGCGGCGTGAAACAACACAACTAACAACGCAGCGACACCACGTAGTCCGTCAAGTAAGACAAACCGATGTGGCGCCGCTGGGCGTGACTCTGACATGTCGATACGAACTACTTAGCGATGACCCACGCCGATGCGTCTGCCGGCAACTTACCTCCGACAAGTGGCGCACTGGACAAGACAACTTCACCCTTCGGCAGTTTCACTGGCTTGCTTCCGAAGTTCGTGATGCAATGCCAACCGTTTGGTCGCTTGAAATGCAACACATTGCGATTCCAAGTACGCACCCACTCGTACTTCTCGATTGTGAGCAGTGTCTTACGCAGCTTGAGCGCCTTGCGATACAAGTGCAACGTCGAATCCACATCACCTTCAGCACGTTCAACGGAGTACTCACCAAACCATGATGGCTGTGGCAGGTGCGCTCCACCCGGACCAAAGCCAAACGATGAACCCGCAGAAGTCCACGGCAAAGGAACCCGACAACCGTCACGCGTGAACTTTGTGCCACCGCTACGGAACCACTGTGGGTCCTGCATCTGGTCAGCTGGAATGTCGAACACTTCATGAAGCCCGAGCTCTTCGCCTTGGTAGAAGTACGTCGAGCCAGGCAAAGCAAGTTCAAACATCACTGCTGCACGTGCCCGGTTCGCACCCTTGACTAAGTCAATCTTGGGCAGCTGTGACTTGGCACCGTTGTGTTGCCAATCATGCAGATTCAGATTGTCTGGCATTCCATACTTTGTGGCGTGACGAATGTTGTCGTGATTCGACAGCACCCAGGTTGTTGACGAGCCCTCGCGTTCAGCCGCCGCCAGGTTGTAGGTCACAGTTTCTTTAAACTTCTGTGCGTTCCATGGTTGGACCAACAAGTCAAAGTTGAATGACTGTCCTAGACCTTCGGCGCTGGCGTACGCAGGACGACGGTGAGCGTGCACCCAGGCCTCGGCAACTGCAACGCGCGGTGGATCGTATTCATTGAACACCTTGCGCCATGTTTTGTAGATGTCGTGCACTTCGTCGCGATCAAACAATTTGTCTGTGCCATCGCCCATCATGACTTCGAGCGCGTACGAATCGCGATCAGGAAGTTCGCCTTCCAAATCCTTGATTAAAGCGTGAGCCACATCCACGCGATATCCATCGACACCGCGGTCGGACCAGAATCGCAACGTCTTGAGGAAATCGTCACGAATCTCTTGGTTAGCCCAATTGAAGTCAGGCTGTTCCTTGGCAAAAAGGTGCATGTACCACTGACCATCTTCAACCCGAGTCCAGCCTTCGGGACCAAAGTGGCTGACGAGATTTGAAGGTGGCAACTCACCGTTTTCGCCCTTACCCTCGCGGAAGATGTAGCGCTCGCGTTCGGCTGACCCACGGCCAGCCGTCAGAGCCGCCTGGAACCATTCATGCTGGTCGGACGAGTGGTTCGGAACTATGTCAACAAAAAGCCGGATGCCGTTCTTATGGAGTTCCTGAATCATCGAGTCGAACTCCGCGAGTGTGCCGATCCGAGGATCAACATTGCGGTAGTCAGCCACGTCGTAGCCACCGTCAGCCAAATCAGACGGATAAAACGGACTTAACCACACCGCATCAATCCCAAGCGACGCTAAGTACGGAATGCGGTCAATGATTCCCGCGAAGTCGCCAATTCCATCGCCATTCACATCAGCAAAGCTGCGTGGATAAATCTGGTAGACCACAGCTTGGCGCCACCAGTCGGCTGGACCGCGTAGGAACGTGTATTCGGACATACGTCATACCTTTTTGTTAGTGAGTGAATAGTGTTTCGTTTACATTAAGAACAATTGAGACCACGCTGCTACAACGTGCGAGCCTCGGTTACTTAACGCTTCCCATCGTGACGCCACGCATCAATGTGCGTTGGAATACGAAGAAGAAGATTATTGAGGGCGTTGCACCGAGTAAGGCCGCAGCTGCGCGCGCTGTCGGATCGCTGGTCCATTGACCCGTTGTGTATGCCATAGACAACGCCACCGTCTGATGGTCATTGGAAGGCAAAAGCACCAGCGGAATCAAGAACTCGTTCCAATCCCAAATAAATAGGAATGTTGCAAGTACTAAAAGCGTAGGCATCAAAAGCGGAAACACAATTGAGCGCATGATCTTGAAACTACTTGCGCCATCAATTTTTGCTGCTTCGAGAATTTCTTCCGGAAACTCTGACAACACAGACGACAACAAATACGTGCCAAACGCGCTTTGCAGCACACCGAAGATAATCACAATCGAGAGCAAGTTGTCATACAAGCCTAACTTCTTTGCTGCGATGTACAGCGGATACACCATTGCTTCTTGCGGAATCGTGAACGCAATCATGAACAGGCCAAGGATTGCAGTCTTGCCCCTGACCTTGCCGATACCGATGGCATAAGCCGAAAAGAAGCTCAAGAAAATCGAAATCAATGGCGCCAGAGTCGACACAATTATTGAATTTAAAAGTTTGCGCGAGAAATTAACGTCTCCCCAGAACTTTGAAATGTGTCCAAGGTAAGGATGCTTCGGGAACGACAACGGGCCAGAGGCAACAAACTCTTCTTTGGTTTTTAGTGCGTTAGCAATTGCCATCCAGAATGGGAACAGCCAGATGATAACCACAAGCAACAGAGCGCCAAAAATAAACCATGACGCCGCTGTACGACGCTTGAGTTCCAACTTGTTCTTCTTCGTTTTCGTCGGTGTTTCAGTCAATGCGCTCATCGCTTGTTAGCTCCTTGCTCTTGACGATTCTGGATGTTCAAAATAATCACGGCCAAAATTGTGAGGAGTACAGAGAGAACTGTTGCTACCGCAGCGCCGTAGCCAACCTTGGTCGTCGTGAAAAAGTGGAAATACGAGAAGAATGCGGGTACCTGCGTTGCCGTTCCTGGTCCACCACCGGTCATGACGTAAACCGGAGCGAATACCTTCAAGGCCGCAACTGTTGTTGTCAGAAGAACAACACCGATTTCAGGTCCGAGTTGCGCCCAGGTAATAACACGGAATCTTTGAAACCACGATGCGCCATCGATTTGAGCGGCTTCTTGTAGTGACGGGTCAAGGCGCGACATACCTGACATGAAAATAACAATGGTGTACCCGATTTGCACCCACACCATAATGATTGAGAGTGAAAAGATTGCGGTCTTTTCTTCACCAAGCCAGTTCAATGCGAATTGATCTAGTCCGACTTTTATTAAAAAGTTATTGATAACACCGGTCGTTGGTGCGAGTAACCACGCCCACAAAATACCGGTAATGGTCAGTGGCACGATTTGAGGCATGTACATGCCTGCACGCATAAATGCGGCGCTCTTGTTACCAAATCGTGGAGCAACATAATCAAAGAGAAGTGCCGCTAAAAATACACCGAGAAAAGTAGGGATAATCGACATCGCTGCGATGAAGTAAAACGCATGCACAAACGATTGCCAGAAAGTGTGATCATGCATCAACTTGGTGTAGTTCTGCATTCCAACCCACCTGGGATGACCTAGACCATTCCATTTCGTGAAGCTGATGTAGACGTTGTAGAAAAATGAACCACCGATAACGGTGATGAATGCAACAAGACCAGGTATCAAGTAGAAGTAGTACTGACCGCGACGCTCGCCAACACCTTTTGCTTTGCGGCGCTTTTGGGTATCAGGTGTTTTAGCTTTGTGCGATGACTTCTTGCCTGCGCTCGCAATCTCTGTGGCACTCATGCCTACCTCCTTGCTGGAATCCATCTAACTAGAAGTTGGCCTGGCGCGAGTAAGAAAATCTCACACCAGGCCAACTTTGTAGAGCTAGTTATTCAGCGAATAACTTAGGGCTTGTTCTGCTCGTAGAAGTCGCCGATCGTCTTTAGGTATGCAGCTGCATCTCCATCGGAGAGAAGCTTGGTACCTGCAGCGAGCTGCGTCTCGTAGTAGCCAGGAACTGGCCAGTCTGGGTACATACCCAACTGGTTGTTCTTCACAATGCTGTCAAACACTGAGTAGGACTTCACAGTTACTGGGTTTGTCAGAGCGGCTGCATCAGCCAGAAGTGGCAAGCCACCGCTGTTGCCGAGTTCGTTCTGGTACTTGGTTGAAAGAACCAAGTCGATGAACTCTGCTGCTAGATCTGGAGCCTTCGAGCGGCTTGGGATAACCAGGAGGTTACCTGCAGAGCCAACACTCAGAGCGCCAGGATTCTGGAACTTGCCCCAGTCAAAGCCAACCGTGGCCTTCTGGATGCCGTCGTCAAGCCAGGTTCCACCGAGGATCAGTGGGTTCTTACCAGCTTCGAATGCAGCAACTGCATCGTCTGGAGAGATACCGGAGACCTTGGAATCGAAGTAACCCTTCTTCTTCCAGTCAGCAATCTTTGCGGCTGCGTAGCCCCATTCCTTGCTGGTTGGTGCGAAGTCGACTGGATTCTGGAAGAACTGGAAGTCGCTTACCCATTGCTGTGACGCGTTGGTCAATGCCAAGGCGTATGCAAGGTGAACGATTTGGTATCCAGCGCCACCGAGTGCCATTGTCTGGCCCTGTGACTTCAGAGTTGCAAGAAGAGCGTCGAGTTCTTCTGGTGTGGTTGGAACTGTCAGGTTGTTCTTGGTGAAGTAATCCTTGTTGTAGAACCAGGATACGTATTCGCCATATGTTGACAGACCGTACAGGTTGCCCTTACCCATCAAGCCATCGGTGTAACGGCCGTAGAGAAGTGCGGATTCTGGAAGACGTGTGTCCCAGCCGTACTTCGCTGCGTATGGGGTGAGGTCAGTCAAGAGACCAGCCTGTGATGCAGAACCTGCGGTTGCATTGCCCTTGTTCCATTCAGCCAAGTCAGGAGCTTGATCGGAATCGAGGATTGCGTTACCAGCCTTCTGGATCTGGTCCCAGGTCTTGAGTTCAAAAGTAACGGTGACGTTTGGGTGAGCTGCCTTGAGTTCTTCAAGAGCATCGGCCCACGTGCTAGCCATTGCCGTGTCCTTTTCATACCACCAAACTTTGAAGGTGGTTGGCTCAGCAGCAGCAGTTGTCGCGGCAGCGTCGCCACCGGACTTGCTACAACCAGCCAGCGCCAAAGCCGCTGCAGCAGCGAGAGCTGCTACCTTGACGGCCTTGGAAGACTTCTTTGAAGTCTTAGTTGATTCGTTTCTCAAGGTTGCCTACCTTTCGTTTATGTCCTTCTTAGAGAACAAACACTTGAGTGCTTCGGATTGTTGTGTTGTGCTCCTATATAGCGAGCACAACGGCACTCCCCGAGGAGCTTGATAGAAAGATAGTCCTGCCGTTTCGTGTATACATATGAAACGTTGTTTCAGTCGCATAACGCTTTATTTAGTGGCTTTTAAGCCTCTTTTTCGCAACAAAAGCGGCCAATTTTCGGGTTGTTACATAGTGTTTCATGGACCGTGAACCTCGAAACTGCATCCAAACCCCGGAATTTTGAAACTACCGCAACAACTCTTAGAACAGATCGAGCTGGCTTTCTTTGTCGGATTTTAGAAAATTCGAGGAATTGGGTGCAAAACTACGGGGGGTCTACCAGAAACCGATCAAGTAGCCCAGACTTCGAATGAGAAACGAAGATTGCGGCCGATGTTGCCTGACATCAGTGAAGCACTCGAAACCTAACTCAACTTTGTGATTCTCAGGAGACCCGTGTTAATGAGCAATCTTTTCTATGAGCTCAGAAAATGTGGCGCACTTTCGATAACCGTATGCCAACTCTCGGATATTCAGCTATTTAATTAAACGCTTCCTTGTTTATGCTTGCAAAAAATATCGCGCTTGATGGTTCTCATCTGTTGCACTTTTGAGCTCGTTCAAGACGAGAACACGAGACGTATCACAGACATGAATAGTCAGAAATGCGTGCAGTAGAACCGCCTTTACTGAAACTTGTAAATACAAGTTTGGCCGCTTTACCGGGTGCCAGAGAAGGTAACGTGTCATTTGACCAATCCACCACTGTTCCTGAGGAATCCTCAATATTTATGGCGACATAAAGACTGGTCGGACATCCTTGGGCTGAAATAACACTCAATCCCCAACATGAGCTACCGCTATATTCACAGGAGTAAGAATGTGGCTTTAGCCATTTAACCGCCAAGTTGTCATCAAGCTGGGAATATCCCTTTGGGTACCAAGGCAACGACATAGCAAGTGTTGCCATTGCCAATAAGTTTGTGTCAAGGCTTTCGGCCATTGACAAGACCTCAACTAGAGTCTCTTTCGCTGGCCATGAATTCGCTTTCGCACAAGTGAATGCGGTGTCCATCAGCAAGGCATATGCGGCGTTTGATGTAAGACTCGTATCCAGTGCTGTCTTCATTTGATTATCAATTAAATCTTGAGCGTCTTTCAAAAGTGATTTCTCGTAGTCATCATGCCCGGCAAATTTATGCTGCACTCTAAAATCTGAAGCGGCAAACGGATCTGACAAAGCCTTCGGGTGAGTACTTATAACAGCTTGATCTTTTAAGAGTTGAGCCCTTTTGGAAACAATGAGTTTCTTGAGCGGTTCACACGCCGAAGCTTGAAGTTCCGAGAATTTCTTTCTGTCGACTATGTGTTCGCTAAATGTTGAAGTGTCTTGACTCGCAGCAGGCCGTGGTTTCAACGTAGGGTTTTTAGTCTGTGAATCTTTACCACCACCACATCGACTTAGAAAGAAGACAAGTACTAGGACAATTGCAATCCATTTTCCGCGTCGCTTCCTTGGTTTTTGCGTTCTTATGGATTCCGAAGTTTGGATTGGAGCCTGTCCATTGGTTTCAAGCGACTCGACACTTCCGACAGGTTGGCCGCAGTTTAGGCAAAATCTTGAGTTCTCAGGAATCTCTTTGCCGCATTTACATTTCATCGTTACCTCGTCTTCAGATTGCCAATTTTGTTGCAATTCTACATCCAAATACCGACGATTTATTGCTGTTACTTCATCGGGTCTGAGCATTTCAAGAATTCATGGGATGTTCTAATAAATGTTTATCACTCTCATCAGTTAATTTGATAGAGCCCTGACTAAAACAAGGAATTCAAAATTCTATGTTTTCGCTCAATAGTCGGGTCAGATTAGTCGTTCGTTAGCCCCGTATGGACGGACGACAAACGCTGTGCCCAATAAATCGGGAAAATCGACAACACAATGAGCGCTGCTGCCGTGGCATTCACAATGGGAGCTTGTGTTGGGCGGAACAAGTTTTGATAAATCCAAATGGGCAATGTTGTTTGTCCTGGACCTGCGGTGAAAGTGGTCACGATAATTTCGTCAAATGACAAAGCGAAAGATAAAACTCCGCCTGCGACTAATGCAGATCGAATGAGTGGGAATGTCACTTCACGAAATGTTCTCAGTCGTGATGCGCCTAAGTCCATGGATGCTTCGTCCAGACTTTTACCGATGCGTCGGTAACGTGCTGCAACGTTGTTAAACACCACGACAATACAAAAAGTTGCATGTCCAATCACAACAGTGAAGAAAGTTAAACCACCAAACCATCCGGTGAACACATTGTTCAACGCAATACCCGTCACGATGCCCGGCAATGCAATGGGCAAAACAAAAAGTAAGGAAATGGAATTGCGACCAAAAAATTCATAACGAGTTATCGCAGCCGCTGCGAGAGTTCCAAGTATTAACGCGATTGTCGTAGCCACGAGCGCAATGACAACCGACGTTCCTACCGCACTTCTCACGCCTTCGTTACTGACCATCTTTGACCACCACTTCACAGTGAAATGTTTTGGCGGCCAATTCAATGTGCTACTTGCATTAAATGAGTTGATAACTAC
>CANFOW010000014.1 GCA_947448865.1 Actinomycetota bacterium | reverse complement strand
CCGTTTTCCATTACGCACATGTTCGGATACTTCTGCACAAATGTGTTCGAGACGTTCCGCTAAGGCTGATGCACCACCTGCCACTCGATACAGGCCCTGCACTTTGGCGCTTGCAAGACCAGGCAAGTTTCCGTCGTGATTAATGTGCAAGATTTTCGCGAGCTCGTCGTTGTCAATGACGGGGAATGGAAAAGTAAGTTGTCGGCAATGCTCTTGCGTTTCGGTGAGCAGATTGACTTCTGGGCCTGATGATGTCGACAACGATGTCACAAGTTCTTCGCGAATTGCATCTAATGGTGGGTTGGTTACTTGCGCAAAAAGTTGAGTGAAGTAATCGAAGAGTAAGCGTGGTTTTTCGCTCAGAACAGCGATAGGCGTATCGGTTCCCATCGAACCGAGCGCTTCACCACCGGTCTTGGCCATCGGCGCGAGCAGGATCTTAAGTTCTTCATCGGTGTAACCGAAAGTTTGCTGTCTACGTACAACAGAGCCATGAGTGTGCACAATATGTTCGCGCTCAGGAAGTGAATCAAGATGGACGACACCTTCTTGTAGCCACTCTGCATATGGAGCCGATGCAGCAAGCTCACTCTTGATTTCTTCGTCCTCGATGATGCGACCTTGTTCTACGTCTACGAGGAACATACGTCCCGGCTGGAGTCGACCTTTACGCACAATTCGATCAGGCTCGATATCCAAAACGCCTGACTCGGAACCCAAAATCACAAGACCGTCATCCGTCACCCAATAACGACCTGGGCGAAGGCCATTGCGATCCAATACCGAACCGATGACAGTGCCATCCGTAAATGACACGTTGGCTGGTCCATCCCATGGCTCAATGAGCGCCGAATTGAACTGGTAGAACGCCCGAATGTGTGGGTCCATGTCTGTGTGGTTTTCCCACGCCTCTGGAATCAACATCAAGACTGCATGAGGCAAGCTTCGACCACTGAGGTGAAGAAGTTCAAGTACCTCGTCAAGAGATGCCGAGTCACTTCCCGATGGCGAACAAATCGGAAACAGTCGACTCAAGTCACCGGGTATCAAATGTGTTGCCAGTTGAGATTCACGAGTCTTCATCCAATTGCGATTTCCCCGCACGGTATTTATCTCACCGTTATGCGCGATGAATCGGTATGGGTGAGCAAGCGGCCACGACGGAAAAGTGTTCGTCGAGAAACGACTATGAACTAAACCAATTGCGCTGGCATATCGCTCATCCGACAAGTCTGGGAAAAATGGTTCTAACTGACCCGTTGTCAGCATCCCCTTGTACACAATCGTGCGTGCAGATAAGGATGGAAAATACATGCTTAATTCATGTTCAGCTCGCTTACGTAACACAAAGGCAAGTCGATCAAGTTCAATTCCCGATTCGTTGTTTTCTCCAGCCAAGAAAACTTGTTCAAAATGCGGCATTACCGCCAGAGCTGTTGGACCTAAATCTGAAGCATCAATCGGTAGTACTCGCCAGCCCAGAACCGTGAGGCCCTCACGCACAGCGATACCCTGAAAACGCGTACGCACTTCGTCGCGTTGCACACTATCTGCGGGCAGGAACGCTATACCGACCGCATACAACCCATTAGCTGGCAACGTAAATGGAACAACTGCACGAAAAAAATCATCAGGTATTTGGGTCAAAATTCCAGCGCCATCGCCAGAGTTCACCTCTGCGCCGCTTGCGCCGCGATGATCTAAATTTCGAAGTGCAGTAAGAGCTTGAGCCACGATGTCATGACGTTTTTGACCTGTCAACGTAGCAACCCATGCGACGCCACATGCGTCATGTTCTTGGGTGGGGTCGTACAAGCCTTGTGCGGTGGGCACGGCAGACCATGCACTCATTGCTGGCTCCTGTCGCTTCGAAGAATTCTTCGGGACGACATTGGCCCTTTGGTGTATTTAGAATACACGCCTACCTATAGGGAATGCCCCACCAGATGGCCTAACAAATACGTAACAAGTCCTGCGAAGGCGCCGACAACAAGTTGTCGCGACCCGTTGTACCACCAAGAACGCGACGTCACCTTTGATGCAACTACGCCAGCAAGGAATAGTGAGATGGCTGTAGCAGACATTGCCGGCACCACCGAGAGTGCGCCGAATAAGTAAGGCAACAAAGGAACTAACGCACCGACACTGAAAAATACGAAACTTGATATCGCAGCAACCCAAGGATTTGGTAAAGCGTCTGGAGAAATACCAAGTTCCTCACGTACGTGAACTTCGAGGGCTTTCTCGGGATCGCTGCTTAATTGGGTAGCCACTTGCAAAGCTAACGCTGGCTCTAGTCCACGAGATTCCCATAAAGCAGCAAGCTCATGTAATTCGCCTTCGGGATTAAGTTCAAGTTCTCGGCGTTCGCTTTCAATTTCGGCAAGAGCAGCTTCTGATTGTGTGGCAACAGATACGTACTCGCCAGCGCCCATTGAAATGGCGCCACCCACTAGACCAGCGATACCAGCCAATACCAATGTTTTGTTTGCATCAGCTGCGCCGGTTGCGGCCACACCACCAGCAATACCGGCAATCAGCGAACTGTTGCTCAGTAAACCATCCATCGCACCAAATACGGCTGGCCGAAGCCATCCACCGGTGACATCGCGATGCTCGTGACCAATGTCCACGTTACCGTCCTTTAATTCTTCGACCACGTTGTTTAGTTTGACCTACTTGCTCATTTTCACGAGCAACGATAGTTGATGTGATATCTGGTTCGAAAGCAACCGGCGTATCAGCAACCGGCGCGTCAGCAGCTGGCGCATCAGCAACTACAGGTGACTCAACGCGGCCGGCTACTCGTGCACGTCTGCCTCGCGAAATTTCAGCAGGAACTAAATTTCCAATAACTTTTCCGTGTTCCATAACTTCACGACCAGGATGGCGCTCTGAGGAACGTACTAAATATCCCAGTGCGCCAAACCCAACAATGAGTGCAGTAAAAACATTCAAACGAACCCCGAAAATATGATGTGCCTCGTCAATGCGCAATGTTTCAATTAATCCACGCGCCGCGCAATACATTGCGACGTACACCGCGAAGGCACGTCCGTGACCAAGAACGAAACGCTTGTCCGCCCACATGACAATGACGGCAATAGCAATACATGCGATCGATTCATACAAAAAAGTTGGGTGAAACGTTGCGTACTGTTCAAAACCAGCAGGTCGGTTTTGCGGATCAATAGTTAATGCCCACTGAACCGTTGTCGGTTTTCCAAATAATTCCTGATTAAACCAATTACCCCAGCGACCAATCGCTTGTGCAATCGCAATTCCTGGTGCAATCGAGTCGGCAAACGGAGCAAAAGGTACGCCATGTCGTGAGCATCCAATCCACGCGCCAAAAGCACCTAACGCAATTGCGCCCCATATCCCAAGCCCGCCTTCCCAAATGCGAAGCGCACCCAGGAAACCTTTACCGCCATCACCAAAGTACGCCGACCAATCGGTCAGCACGTGATAAACCCGACCACCGATAACGCCGAAAGGAACTGCCCAAATCGCAACATCAGCTATTTGTCCGTCGCGTCCTCCGCGAGCAACCCATCGTCTATTTCCCAGCCATACCGCAACGAATATTCCGGTCAAGATGATGAGCGCATAAGCCCGAAGTGGAATAGGACCTAAGTGCCACACACCATGATGCGGACTCGGTAGGTATGAAGGAATCATTACTTCTTGGTTGCGTCTGCGATAGCTTGTTCCAACTTCGCTGGATCAAAGAGCACGCCACTTTGAAGCTCTGTGCCATTCAAGATGCCAGATGGAGTACCTGCAATACCTTGCTTCGAGTATTGGTCGAATGAATTGTTCGCCCATCCTTCGTAAGTCTTGTTAGTAATACATTCCATAAACTTGGTGAGTTTCTCGCCAGTAAGGCCAGCTGATTGCGCAACAACGGTCAGGTCAGAGTTGTTGTAGCCCTTACCTTCTGCTGGTTGAGCCGCGAATAACGCGCTGTGGAATTTCTCGGCAGCATCCTGATCAACTGCGCAACCAAACGCAACAGTTGCTCTCAATGATGAGTTTGGCTTGTTGTTAGCAGTGTTCTGTGCCTGCAGGTTTGAATCTAAAAATATTGTTGGTCGCCATTCCAAACGCAACTTGCCAGCATCAGCAAGTTCGAGAATCTTTGCACCAGAGCGTTTTTCCATGTCACCACACGCTGGGCATTGGAAGTCTTCCCACAATTGAAGAGTAGGGATTGAATCTGCATTTGCAGCAGTCCATGCTGGACCAATCTTTACGCCATAGGTGTCTTTTGTGACACCCTTTGGCAACGCAGCAGCAGTATTTGTTGCTGGACCTTTGTTCTTTCCATTGATGATCGGAATTGCAAGTAGTCCACCCATAATGACAAGAACTACGAGTCCGCCTATAAGACGCACCTTGCGTTCACGGGAACGCTCTTGTGCATTCGCTTGCGCACGCGCCGCTTCCGCTGCAGCTTTGGCCGCCTTTGCACTTTCCTTACCCATCAATTACTCCTCAATGCCGAGAACATACCCATTAAGTATGCCGTGATTAATTTTTCTCTAATGACAACAGGGTGCGTGGCCAGACAAAAAGCCAGAATCCAAGCCCTGCAAACAGAAGGTCTCGGGCAATTTCTAGGGAATATCTCACTGCCCGACCTTGGGGGCTAATGTCGCCGCCACCACCAAAACAACCGCAATCAATGCTGTACCCACGTGCCCACACGCTGGCAATACCAGCCACAAAAGCGAGCATCAACAATGCTGCAACGAGTCCACTGAGTCTCGTGAATAGTCCTACGAGCAGCAACAATCCGAGCCCGATTTCCAGAAGTGGCATTGCATAGCCCAAAACTGGAGCCCAGGAAGGAGGGAAAACCCGATACGCCAAAATGGCGTCGCGAGCTCCATGCGGTTCCATGATTTTGACACCACCGGCGTAAAGCAGCACGCCAGCAAGTACTAGCCGACTAACAAGCCCGAAAGCAGGATTTCCCTTCACAACTAACTCCTACCTAGTCCTGCTGATAATTTCACGGCTAGTTCACGAGCCGCAGCTGCGCCGCCATTATTAATTGCAGTGACAAATGCACTACCCACAATCACACCATCTGCAAACTGTGCAATGTCATGCGCTTGTTCTGGCGTCGAAACACCAAGTCCCACGGCCACAGGCAGGTCGGTGTGTGGTCGCACTCGTGCAACTAAATCCTTCACAGCATCGGACAGATTCGTTCGGGCGCCGGTAACACCCATAACGGCGCCTGCATACACAAAGCCTGTTGTCACATTCGCGACGGTAGCAATGCGCTCATTAGTACTTGATAGTGCAACCAGGAATACGCGATCCATATCGTGACTATCTGTTGTTGTTAACCAGGCACTAGCTTCTTCGGGCGTGAGGTCTGGTGTGATAACTCCAACTCCACCAGCCGACGCAAGTTCAGTTGTGAACTTCTCAATCCCAAATCTTTCGATGGGATTCCAGTACGACATCACAAGGACTGGCGCACCAGATTGTGCAACAGCACGCACTGTGTCGATCACATCAGGAATCTTTGTTCCACCGTTGAGCGAAATATCGACTGCTGCTTGAATCGTTGGACCATCCATAACTGGATCGCTGTACGGCAAACCAATTTCGACAATGTCTACTCCGCCATCAATCATCGCAAGTAAGCATTCAATTGCTCCGTCGCGCGATGGAAAGCCTGCAGGCAGGTACCCAATGAGAACAGCGCGATTGTCAGCTTTTGCTCGAGCGAATGTGTCGTGAATCAAACTCATGACTTGTCATCCAAGCCAAACCAGCGAGCAGCCGTTTCCACGTCTTTATCGCCACGACCAGAACAGTTGACCAAAATCAATGCGCCTTCGCCTAGTTCATGCCCTACTTGTAAAGCACCATAAAGCGCATGTGCTGTTTCGATAGCCGGAATGATTCCTTCCGTACGACACAACAAACCAAATGCCTCCATCGCCTGGCTATCTGTCACTGGACGATAAGACGCACGTCCCGTGTGATGCAACCACGCATGTTCTGGACCCACACCTGGGTAATCCAATCCAGCAGAGATTGAATGGCTTTCGATAGTTTGTCCATCTTCATCTTGCAAAATGTATGAACGTGTTCCGTGCAGAACACCAATCGCGCCAGCACTAATCGTGGACGCGTGGCGACCAGTTTCTACTCCGTCGCCGCCAGCTTCCATACCAATGAGTTTTACTTCAGTGTCTGGAATAAATGCGTGGAAAATTCCAATGGCATTTGATCCACCGCCGACACATGCGACAACTGCATCAGGTAAGCGGCCAAAGCGCTTTAACATTTGTTCGCGGGATTCCACTCCAATGATGCGATGAAATTCGCGCACCATTTCTGGGAACGGCGCTGGACCTGCAACGGTTCCGAGCAAGTAGTGCGTTGAATCAACATTGGCAACCCAGTCGCGCATTGCTTCGTTAATTGCATCTTTAAGTGTGCGACTTCCTGTCGTAACCGGAATTACTTGTGCGCCAAGAAGTTTCATTCGGGCAACATTGAGTGCTTGGCGCTTGGTGTCTTCCTCGCCCATATAGACAACACAATCCAAACCGAGAAGTGCTGCCGCTGTTGCAGTCGCAACTCCATGTTGTCCTGCACCAGTTTCTGCAATGACGCGAGTCTTGCCCATTCTTTTCGTGAGCAAAGCCTGTCCAAGAACGTTGTTGATTTTGTGCGAGCCAGTGTGATTGAGATCTTCACGCTTTAACAAAATGGTTGCGCCACCAGCGTGCTCAGAAAATCTGTCGACCTGTGTGATTGGGCTTGGTCGACCTGTGTAATTCACCTGGAGATCATTCAACTGGGCCGTGAAACCAGGATCCACAAGCGCCTTACGGAAAGCGTCATCCAGTTCATCCAGGGCAGCCATCAACGCTTCCGGAACAAACCTGCCTCCGAATGGACCAAAGTGACCTGATGCATCTGGACCTAGTAGTTCTTCAAGTGTTGTCACTGTTCCCCATTTCGTGCTGCGCGACCTGCGTTAGTCCATTCTCGGACAGTTTGCTCAGGTGAGCCACCTGTGACGAGAGCCTCCCCGACAAGAACAGCTCGGGCACCCGATGTTGCAAGGCTTACTACTTCGTCAATGTGAGATATTCCCGATTCTGCGACCGCCACAATGTCGGATGGAATCTGCGGAATCAGGCTGTGGCATACAGCAAGATCCACATCGAGAGTCTTGAGATTACGAGCATTCACGCCAATGATGCGCGGAGAAATTCGCAGGGCACGGTCAAGTTCATCAGCATTGTGCACTTCAACAAGGACTGACATTCCTAAGTCCAGGCTCAATGCATGTAAGTCATGAAGTTGTGCATCACCTAACGCAGCCACAATCAGGAGCACAACATCGGCGCCATGCGCTCGGGTTTCCCAAACTTGATATTCTTCAACAATAAAGTCCTTGCGAAGTAATGGAATCTGTACTGCTTCGCGCACGGCATCAAGGTCTGCTAGCGAACCGCCGAACCGACGCTCCTCGGTGAGCACGCTGATGACTGCTGCATCGCCGGCTGCGTACGCAGTTGCTAAAGCAGCAGGATCTGGAATCTGTGCGAGATGTCCCTTGCTCGGGCTTGATCGTTTCACTTCTGAAATGACACTGAAATCGCGCGTTGCCAAAATGGCAGCCGCATTTTTAGCAGGTGCCGTGTTCTGAATCTGGTCTCGAAGCTGTTGTAACGATGTGCTCGACTTACGCAGTTCTAGATCCAGGCGCACCCCATCGATGATGGAGTCAAGAACACTAGTCATCCTGGCCATACCTCATTAGTTCTGCGTAACATTTTTTTCACACCTCAAGTGGCTGACACATTGTTATCCGTCCAACAATCAATGGATGACATAGGTTGCCTAGCTCGCGACATTGCGGGCCATTCACTTAAGTTCCCTTAGTTTACGGGTTCAATGCAGTCGGAAAAATCAATGGTGAAGGCAGCGCCACCTTCGGGAGCTATACCTGCGCTCGCTCGTGCACCAAGTCGTTCCGCGAGTCTGCCGACGATGGCTAATCCAAACCCGGTGCCCACTTTGCGCACACCGCGATATCGCTCATAGAGTTCCCCAGGCTCAAAGGCCACATCAATATCTTCGGGCCGAAGTCCTGGTCCACCGTCACGAACTTGAATAATTGCCGGCTCGAGCAGTGTGAAAACAATCGGTGATTGGGACGGCGTGACTCGAAGCGCATTCTCGGCCAAGTTATCGATTATCTGACGAACCCGCATCGGGTCAGTTGTGACAATAATGTCGTGTTCTGGAATCTGTGTGCGAATGTCGACGCCTTCCTTTGTTGCTCGACTTGCCCACACACTTGCTGCTTCTTCGATTAAGTCGTTGAGATTCACAGAAAGCATTGTTAAGGGAAAATCAACTGCTCCTGCTCGAGCGAGTTCAAGCAGGTCGCTCACTAAGTGATCGAGCCGAAGCGACTCGTTCACCATCACACCACCAATGCGTTCCACATCACCTGCGGGAACTAGTCCTTCGGCCATCGCCTCAGCAAAGCCTTGAACTGCAGTCAGAGGTGTTCGCATCTCATGTGAGATGGACAAGAAGAATTCACGCTGACGCCCTTCGCTATACGCAAGTTGTTCAGCAAGACCATTCAATGCAATAGCGATTTCGGCTACTTCAGCAGGACCAACAGGTATCAATCGAACATCGCGCTCACCAAGTGACAGTTGATGCGCAGCTTGTGCCGCTTTCGACAATGGCCTAGCAAGCCGGCGGGCTGCCCATAACCCAATCGCTACTGCAACGAGAAATCCGATAATTAATGCAAGTGCGATACGAGCAATTGCCGTTGACGTTACCGAAGACACAACCGATACCGGTTGAATTAAAGCAATGCCCGTTCCAACACCTACTGGGCGAGCTTCGAGTAGAACGCACTCACCCGAATTGCAATTACGTGCGCTCACGCTGTGTCCGTGTGCGAGTTCAGCTACCTGCTGACGCGTGAATACTGCCGGAATGTGTTGGTTAGGAATAACAGCTTCTACTGCAACACCTTGGGCACGCAAATAATTCACAATCCCAATTAGCGTGCGTTGCGCATCCGCTGGAGAACCTGGGCGATTATCAAAATCAAAGTCATCAGGACGTGTTGCAATATCTCGAACTAAATCAGCTTGACTAGCCAGACTCGTTCGGGCTTGCGCTTCCGCAGCACCACGAATGAGTGGAAGCGCAACTACACCAGCGATTAAAACAGCGACGGCAGCAATTGCTCCCGTGAGTAACGCTGCGCGGGATGACAGCGATGCAAACACCTTAGGCTTTGTCAACTGCGTAACCCACACCGCGAACTGTACGAATCGGATCCGCATCGCCAAATTTTGCCCGCAATTGCGCAACGTGCACGTCTACCGTGCGAGTACCCATCGACGCATAGCCCCAAACATGACTGATGAGTTCATCGCGCGAAAACACTCGTCCAGGTTTACTCATCAGAAATGCCAACAAATCGAATTCAGTAGCAGTCAGTGAAATTGCATTACCGTTTAATGTGACAACCCGCGTTTCTGGATTGACAGTGATGCCACCAATAGTGAGTTCTCCCGATCCCAGCGGCATTCCACTTGATCGGCGCAAAACTGCTTTTAACCGCGCCATGACTTGGTGCTTCGTGGCGTTCTTGACTATGTAATCGTCTGCACCAATTTCTAAACCAAGAATTTTATCTATTTCATCGTCGCGCGCTGTAAGGAAAATAACTGGAGTCCAATCGCCACCAGCGCGTAGCTCTTTGCATACTTCAATACCGTTCATAGAAGGCAATCCGACATCGAGCAACACGGCGACAGGGTGAACTTTTCGAATAGCAGCTAACGCAGCCAACCCGTCACTTTCAATTTGAACGCCAAAACCTTCACGTCTCAAAAACATCCCGAGACTCTCGGCAATAGCCGGTTCGTCTTCGACAACTAATACAAGTCCGCGCGAATCATTCACACTCAACACCCTGCCCTATGAAAAGCAAGTAACAGTCACTGGAGTGTTAAGAACACGTCAAGTTCTTTAGGACTTTTGTGCGCCAAAGCCCATGAGAGCTAGTAGTTTGCCAGCAATGCCAGCAACTGGGAGAAGCGCTACACCAATCCAAAAAATCATTGGCTGGGCAAGGACTACACCAATTGTGCCAACCAAAAACGCCACCATGATCAAAATGGAGGCAGTCCATGCGGCAAGTGTGTGGCCGTGATTGTCGTCTGACATGTCGAAAATCTCCTAGTGACTTAAGGTGCTTCCTACTCTAGCGAAGAGCACTATGAGTCGGTCGGGTCCTGCCCTTGGTCAAGCGATTGCCATGCCGTCAGATCCGACTCATTGCGTTCATAGCGACTCGGACCAGGTGTCGTGGTTTTTGGAGCACGCACTACGACCAAACACATCACTCCCGCACACAGGCACGCAACGGCAGACAGCCAACGCCACGGGCTATTGGTGTACACGAAGCCAGATGTTACCGACCTGCCGACGGCATCACTCATGAGTGCTGACAAAGTGGCTTCGTTATCGGCTGGATTCATCTGCAACGACACCCAAGCAGCTACCAGCGACAAAATCCCGACAACCGATGCAAAGAGTCGTTTGAGCAAGCCACGCGCTGATGAGATTCCAAGACTCGCGGTCACCATAACAACCGCTATCGCGCTTGGCACGGCATTGAGAGTTCGACCAGTCACTCGAAGTGTGGTGTCAGGAAACCCAGTTTCGGAAAAGGTGACCACACTCCACAGTTGCGCGTGAACGAACAGAACAATTGCCCCACAACCCACTAACCCAATGAGCGCTTTTCGTGTCGACAGCACTATGTGTTGCTCGCGGTTAAAGTGTTCGCCACCGCTACCGCGCGAAGCACGGCAGCTGCCTTAGCACTGCATTCTGCATCTTCACTTGCTGCAACTGAATCGGCAACTACACCAGCACCAGCTTGTACATAAGCGGTGCCATCCTTGATCACAGCAGAACGGATCGCGATGGCCGTGTCTAAATTGCCAGCGAAATCGAAATATCCAACGCAGCCGCCATAGACACCTCTACGAGTCGGTTCGAGATTCTCAATGATTTTCATGGCCATTGGTTTTGGTGCACCGGAAAGCGTTCCCGCTGGAAACGTTGCTTGAAGTAAATCAACAGCGCTCATGTCAGGACTTACGTTTCCTGTCACAGTCGACACAATGTGCATGACGTGGCTATAGCGTTCAATACTCATGAAATCCACGACTTCAACAGATCCGGGTTCACAGACGCGCCCAAGATCATTGCGACCTAAATCAACCAACATCAAATGCTCAGCGCGTTCTTTTTGATCTGCCATTAAATCCGCAGCATGTGCATTGTCTTGTTCCGGTGTTGAGCCACGTGGACGCGTTCCTGCAATGGGATGAACCATGGCGTGTCCGTTGTTCAATCGCACAAGTGCTTCGGGACTTGATCCCACTACATCAAAGGACACATCACTGCTTAAACTTTCACCCGGTGCAGTATGCGCAGGCACGCGCAGCAAAAACATGTACGGACTTGGATTCGTCATACGCAAAATGCGGTAAACGTCCAAGGCACTAGCCTGGCAATCCGCAGCAAACCGTTGTGACAAAACAATTTGGAACGCATCTCCCGCTCTGATGTGTTCTTGGGCAGTTTCAACGGCCTGACGATAGTCAGCACTTGACGTTTCACGAACAAAATTAAGTTCGACATCAGAATCAAATCGAGAAACACTGGAATCTAATGGTGCAGCGAGGGCGCTTTCCATTTTGTCAAGGCGTTGCACCGCATCATTCCACGCCTCATCGACTCGCTCATCAGTGTTGTCGTAATTAATTGCGTTGGCAATCAGTGTTACTGACCCATTCATGTGATCGAGCACAGCAAGATCAGTGGCAATCATCATCGCCATTTCTGGAATGTCGAGACTATCTCGCGCTAATTCAGGAAGTCGCTCAAATCGACGCACAATGTCATAACCCAGATAGCCGACTACACCACCTGTCAAAGGTGGAAGTACGAGATCAGAAATACCGAGGTTGACATCCGGAGTGTGAAGTAAATCGAGAGTGGCACGCAAAGATTCCATGGGGTTTTCATTAATGTCTAAACCCGCAGGGACCGTGCCTGACCAGTGAGTCGCGCCATTTTTCTCGCTCAACATTGCTGAACATCGCACGCCGACGAATGAATAACGTGACCAAGCTTGTCCATGTTCGGCCGATTCCAACAAGAAAGTACCCGCACGTTCGCCAGCTAATTTTCGATACAGGCCCAGTGCGGTTTCGCCGTCTGCAAGCAAAGTACGGATAACCGGAATAACTCGACGAGTATGAGCAAGTGACTTGAAAAGTTCGAGATTAGGAGTAGCCAGTGTCATCTCGTCACCTCACTGGTTCTCATCGCGGACTGGAACTTCCGGGTGAAGCACAACGCGATCAAAGCATGTGTGATCGCCCGTGTGGCAGGCTGCGCCTTTTTGGTCAACCGTCAAGAGCAACGTGTCCGCATCGCAATCCACAGCTAACGAAATAACGCGCTGGGTGTGACCTGATGTGTCACCTTTAATCCACATTTCTTGACGACTGCGCGACCAATATGTTGCACGACCTGTTTCCAGCGTCGCCATAACTGCTTCGCGGTTCATCCACGCGACCATGAGAACCTCGCGAGTATCTACCTGCTGGGTCACAACAGGTATCAGTCCTCGCTCATCAAAAGTTAGGGTCTCTAAAAAGCTCACCTACTTATTGTGCCGTAATCGATACCAAGCGCGAAGTTACGGACTGTAATTGCGAAGGATTAGGCACGGACGGTGACGTTGTGCAGGGCCAACTCGGCCTTTACCTCGTGAATCGAGATTTCACCGAAGTGGAACACGCTTGCTGCCAGTAAAGCATCTGCTCCTGCAACCACCGCAGGCGCAAAATCCGCTAGTTGTCCTGCTCCACCGCTGGCAATAATCGGAACTCCAACTTCCTTGCGCACTAACTCAATGAGTGCAAGGTCGTAGCCATTTTTCGTGCCATCTGCATCCATTGAGTTCAACAACACTTCACCAGCACCTCGATCAACGGCATGTTTAATCCACGCGATTGCATCCCAACCACTGCTGCGACGTCCACCATGTGTTGTAGCTTCAAAGCCTGAATCAGTTTCGCTGGTTCGACGCACATCGACACTAAGCACAATGCATTGATTTCCAAAAATACGTGACGCATCGCTGATGAGTTCCGGGTTCGCTAGACCTGCAGTGTTAATGCCAACTTTGTCTGCGCCATTGCGCAGCAAATTATCAACATCGTGAGTTGTACGCACGCCACCACCAACTGTCAGCGGAATAAAGAGTTGATCTGCTGTGCGACGCACTATGTCGTACGTTGTTTCCCGATTCGCGCTACTTGCAGTGATGTCGAGAAAGACAAGCTCGTCCGCACCTGCTTGACCATAAGCAAGTGCCAATTCAACAGGATCACCAGCATCGCGCAGGTTTACAAAGTTCACACCTTTAACGACACGTCCTTGATCTACGTCAAGACACGGAATGATGCGAACCGCAAGTGTCATCGTTGTGGTCCTGCAACCTCAATGGCTTGCGGCAATGTGAACGCGCCTGTGTACAGAGCCTTTCCAACAATTGCGCCTTCGACTCCAATAGCAACGAGTTTGCGCAATGCCGCGATGTCATCCAAATGTGAAATACCACCACTGGCAATGACTGGCTTCGATGTTTTCGCGCACATTTGTTCAAGCAGGTCCAAATTGGGGCCGCGCAAGGTTCCATCTTTAGTCACGTCCGTCACGACATAGCGAGAACAACCGTCAGCCTCAAGGCGTTCGAGAGTTTCCCATAGATCGCCACCTTCACGAGTCCACCCACGCGCCGCCAAAGTTGTGCCTCGCACATCAAGCCCGACGGCTATGCGATCACCAAATTCTGCGATTACTTTCGAGGTCCATTCAGGATTCTCTAACGCTGCTGTTCCGAGATTCACTCGGCGACAACCTGTTGCCAGAGCAGCTCGCAAAGACTCGTCGTCTCGAATTCCACCAGAAAGTTCCACATTGATGTCGAGTTTTCCGGTGACGTGCGCTAAAAGTTCACGATTGCTGCCTCGCCCAAATGCGGCGTCCAAGTCCACAAGGTGAATCCAATCAGCGCCTGATTCTTGCCAGTCCAATGCCGCTTGCCAGGGATCTCCGAATGACGTCTCACTGTCTGCCTCACCTTGCACAAGTCGTACAGCTTGACCGTGCGCCACATCAACTGCGGGCAACAAAATAAGTGAACTCATGACTTCTCCGAAAATGTCGAAACCCAATTAGCCAGAAGCGTGAGTCCTGCCTGACCAGATTTTTCTGGATGAAACTGTGTTGCCCATAGTGGACCATTTTCTACTGCGGCAACGAACTGTTCACCATAGTGTGACCACGACACACGTGGTGGCTCTAAATAATCGTGGTCTGGTAAATCCCATGACGTCACACCATAGGAATGCACAAAGTAGAAACGTTCCTGAGCAATTCCTTGAAACATGTGCGAGTTATCGGCAGCTCGCACTGTATTCCAGCCCATGTGAGGCAAAACAGGTGCATCAAGTGCCCTAACGATTCCGGGCCACTGATCAAGACCAGCAAAATTATTAGTGTCAGCATGTTCGGTACTTGAGGCAAATAAAATTTGCATGCCAACACAGATCCCAAGTACTGGTAATCCCCCAGCTAAACGTCGTTCGATTATTTGGTCTCCGCGCACCGAGCGCAATGCAGAAACACACGAACCAAATGCACCCACTCCAGGCACAAGAAGTCCATCAGCAGACAACGCATCATCAAAATCGGATGTTATCCGCGCGGTGACACCTGTGGATTCAATAGCACGCAACGCCGAGCGAACATTTCCGTGACCGTAATCAAGAATGACAACAGTGGACACGTGTTAGAGAGTTCCCTTGGTTGACGGAACACCAATCACGCGGCTATCAAGAGCCACAGCGTCGCGCAAAGCACGAGCAACTGCTTTGAATTGTCCTTCAACAACATGGTGTGCATTACGACCACTAATGACTCGCACATGTAAACAAATCTGTGCAGATGCCGTGATGGATTCCCAGATGTGCTTAGTCAATGTGGTGTCGTAACTGCCGATGAGTTCAACTAGATCCGGTTCTTCGTGAACGAGGTATGGACGACCCGATAAGTCAACAGCGGCTTGAACACACACTTCGTCCATCGGCACAACTGCGTCTCCGTAACGACGAATTCCTTCTTTAGTACCAAGTGCCTCGCGCAAAGCCTGACCCACTGCAAGAGCCGTGTCTTCAACGGTGTGGTGGGAATCAATGTGTAAATCGCCAACCGTGCGCACTGTTAAGTCAAAACCACCATGACGACCAAGTTGCGACAACATATGATCGAAAAATGGAACGCCTGTTTCTACATCAATCTGTCCGGTGCCATCTAGGTTTAGGTCGACGGTTACTGAACTTTCCTTTGTCTGGCGCTCAACTCGTGCGATACGGCTCATTCAACTGTCCTTAGTAATGCGTCGCGAAACGCTTGATTTTCTTGCGGAGTTCCGATGCTGACCCGCAGCATTCCAGTGGGTCCGGTTTCGCGAATAAGTACTCCGCGATCCAATAATCCCTGCCAAACCGCGTGCCGATCAGCGAAACTTCCGAATAACAAGAAATTAGCACCACTGGGCAGAACGGTAAAACAATGTGCTGTTAGCCACGTGGCTAGCAACTCACGCTCATTGCGCAAAAGAGCCACATGATCAAGCAGCTCTCCCGAGAAAGACAGGGCAGTTCGAGCAACCGCCTGCGTCATCGCTGAGATGTGATACGGCAAGCGCACCACACGACAGGCTTCCACAATGTCGGGATTGGCCACTGCATATCCAACCCGTAAGCCTGCGCACGAAAATGCCTTACTCATGGTTCTCGTAATGACAACGTTTGGATGACCCGCATATTTTTTTATGGCACTATCCGTGCCACTTTCGCGAAATTCGCCGTACGCCTCATCGACGATGATCAGTCCATGGAATGAATCCACGAGAAAGTCCAGAATGTCTGGCGCCAGCACTGTTCCCGTTGGATTGTTTGGTGAACACACAACCACAATGTCTGGCCCGAGTTCCAATGCCGCAGAGATTGCAGCCTGGTCGACTTCATATGCAGTATTGCGAGAGACCGTGGCAAATTCAGTAAAAGTTTCGCGACAATACTCTTCGTACATTGAGTACGTCGGCGAGAACGTAACGAGTAGTCGACCTGGTCCACCGAATGCCTGAAGTAAATGGTGCATCACTTCATTGCTGCCATTCGCGACCCAGATGTTTTCCCATGTCACATTGCCCTGTGACTCGCTGCGAATATAAGTTGCCAAATCAGATCGCAATTCAAATGCGTCACGATCGGGGTAGCGATTTAATTCTGAGGCCACGGCAGCTGCAGAACGACCAATGGCAGCAACTAACTCGTCTGATGGTGCAAACGGATTTTCATTGACATTGAGTCGAACTGGCACATCGATTTGAGGCGCACCATACGGGACTACACCTTTGAGGTCGTCGCGTCGTAGTGGCGATGTCATGACAAACGCACTTCGACAGCGACGCCATGACTTGGTAGGTCTTCTGCCCGAGCCAATGTGATAACAGTTGGTCCAATTTCTTGTAACGCGGCTTGGTCATATTCCACATAATGAATTCCACGCAAGAATGTTTGTACCGAAAGTCCTGACGAGTGACATGCACATCCACCCGTCGGAAGCACGTGGTTTGAACCGGCGGCATAGTCACCGAGTGAAACCGGCGACCAATCGCCAACAAATACTGCTCCAGCATTTTTAATGCGTCGCGATACGTCATGAGCATCTCGCGTATGTATTTCTAGATGCTCAGCGGCATACGCATCTACTACTGCAATGCCATGATCAAGATCATCAACAAGCACAATTGCACTTTGTTGTCCACTTAATGCTGTGGCAATGCGTTCGGAGTGTTTCGCCTGCGGAACGAACTCTCGTAATGCGGCCTGCACAGACTCGGCTAGTTCTTCACTGTCAGTAACTAATACCGAAGCAGCAACAACATCGTGTTCTGCCTGACTTATAAGATCCACAGCAATAAATTCTGGATTTGCAGAATCGTCAGCGAGAATTGCAATCTCGGTTGGACCTGCTTCGGAATCAATTCCGATTCGTCCTTTAAGCAATCGTTTGGCCGCAGTCACCCACATGTTTCCTGGTCCCGTCACCATGGAGACCGGGTCTATGTCAGCATCGCCGTATGCAAGCAGTGCAACCGCTTGCGCTCCTCCTACTGAATACACTTCAGTGACATTCAGTAAAGCGCAGGTCGCCAAAATTGTTGGGTGTGGCCAACCACCAAAATCTTTTTGTGGCGGCGATGCAACAGCAATCGACTCAACCCCCGCAATGAGCGCAGGTACAGTGTTCATCACAACGCTGCTCGGATAAACCGCACGTCCACCGGGCACATACAAGCCCACTCGATCAACGGGAAGCCAACGTTCTGTGACAGTGCCTCCAGGTACGACAGTTACATCAGTGTCTGATCGACGTTGGTGTTCATGCACAATGCGCACTCGTCTAATCGCTTCTTCCAACGCAATGCGCACATCGTCGTCGAGTGCAGACAACGCATCGGCAATTACCTGCGCAGGTACTCGAATTGAATCAGGGCGAACTCCATCAAGTTTTTCGCTCCAGTCCAAGGCAGCTTGGGCGCCACGAAGCCGGACATCGTCAACTATGGGTCGTACTTTGTCGACTACAGATTCCACGTCTTGTTCGGCGCGCGGCACAACATCCTTAAGACGTGCTGCATTTCGCGTTCCACCACGAAGATCAAGCACTCTTAACATAATCCCTAGTCTAGGCGATGCCTGATTTGTGGAAAATCTGTCCGTTTAGACTTCTACTCATGACGGCAGGCACTCAAGCGTTGGCACTTCTTGCTCAGACTGGTACCTCCCACGTTGTGAGGGAATATGACCACGACCCAGCCACAACTGCCTTTGGACTCGAAGCCGCAGAAAAACTCGATGTCGAACCTGAACGCGTTTTTAAGACTCTCATTGCCGAGCTTGATGGTCACCATGTTGTGGCCATTGTTCCTGTCACACATCAAGTGAATCTGAAGTCACTAGCAAAAGCAGCATCAGGCAAGCATGCCGTCATGGCGAACCCGAATGATGCGATGCGCATTACTGGTTACGTTGTTGGCGGCATCAGTCCACTTGGGCAGAAAAAGAAACTGATAACGGTTATTGATGAAACTGCGCAGTTATGGGACACAATTTTAGTTAGCGCAGGAAAGCGTGGCCTTGATGTGGAGTTAGACCCCAACGACCTCATTGCACTGACTTCTGCAATCGTTGCTGACATTGCTGTGTAGTGCGGCGAATTAATTCGTTTTTTCTAACGGACCATCAAGACATGTTGGTCCGAGTAGTGCCTTCAGATCTGCATACAGTGACGACGTCGGCTGAACTCGAAGTTTGTCATCTAACCGAAGTGACGTGTTTCGATCTGTCGATACGACAGTGAGATGGACTTCGTTTGTGCCGGGGTGGCTTGCTAACACTTCTCTCAATGAATCCATCATCGCCGAATTGATTCTCGACTCTGAAATAAATAATCGGATTGGTCCAGATTGAGTGGATGAAATATCGGGTACGGAGATTTCCAAAGCAGTAACACGTGGTGCTTCGTCGTCGCGCTTTTCCAATCGCACTTTGATCAACACAATGGCATCTTCATTAAGTAAGTGCGCAATCGAAGCAAAAGTCTTTGGCCACACCATCACTTCAACTGAACCAGCGAGGTCTTCCAAAGTGACAATTGCCCAGCGCTCACCACTCTTGCGTGTGGTCTTGTGTTGTATGGATGAAATCAATCCACCAATCATTCCCACGAAACCGTCCGGCGCTTCGGAAAGTCCCGAAACCGACAGTGACGTTTGGCTGGCCAACACATGCTCCACACCAAGTAACGGATGATCGCTCACATACAAACCGAGCATGTCGCGTTCCTGAGCTAACAAAAACTTTTTATCCCACTCGTCTGTTGGAATTGTTAAATTCAGACCGCTTGCACTCAGGGGTGAATCCACATCACCTGAGCCAAACAAGTCGTACTGCCCAACTGATTGAGCCCGCTTGGTATCCAGGATGGAATCAATGGCTTCAATGTGAATAACGGTGAGTCCCCGACGGGTATGACCGAGCGAATCAAATGCCCCGGCCTTAATCATCGACTCAATGACTCGCTTGTTGCATACCTGGACATCAACTTTTGCCAAGAAATCACTAAACGATGTGAAGCGTCCAAGTGTTTCGCGAGTTACTTTCAGAGATTCGACAACATTGACTCCAACATTGCGCACAGCTGCCAATCCATAACGAATGTCTGTGCCCACGGGTGCGAAATCCACGTCTGATTCATTTACGTCAGGAGGCAATACTTTGATACCCATTCGGCGACATTCCGCTAAGTAAATTGCGGACTTATCCTTGTCATCCTTAACGCTAGTCAACAGAGCGGCCATGTATTCAGCTGGGAAATTCGCTTTGAGATACGCAGTCCAATACGACACCAGACCGTATCCAGCACTGTGTGATTTGTTGAACGCATAATCAGAAAACGGGATAAGCGTTTCCCAGAGTTTCTTGATCGCAGCTTCCGAATATCCTCGATCTCGCATGCCTTGTGCGAATGGGATGTAATTCTTGTCCAGTTCTTCTTTCTTCTTCTTGCCCATAGCTCGACGAAGTTGATCTGCTTGCCCTAGTGAATAGCCGGCAACTTTTTGAGCAATGGCCATAACTTGCTCTTGATAGACAATTAAGCCGTAGGTTTCACCCAGGATGACCGATAGTGGTTCGGCAAGTTCCTCGTGAATGGGAACTTGTGGTTTGCGCTTGTTCTTGTAATCGGCGTAATTTGTGTGCGAGTTTTCACCCATAGGACCTGGTCGATACAGGGCCAACACGGCACAAATATCATCAAATGAGTCGGCGTTCATTTGTCGAAGAAGTGAACGCATGGGACCACCATCAAGTTGGAAAACACCAAGAGTGTCACCACGCATCAACAACTCGTACGTCAGTTTGTCATCGAGTGTGAGCTCTTCGAGAACAACTACTTGTCCCCGATTGTTCTTTATGTGAATCAACGTGTCATCAAGGACCGTGAGATTGCGAAGTCCCAAGAAGTCCATCTTCAAAAGCCCGAGAGCTTCACACGCGCCCATATCGAACTGAGTGATGATTGCGCCATCTTGATCACGTCGCCAGACTGGCAAAACATCAAGCAACGGTTCGCGACATAAAATCACACCAGCAGCATGAACTCCAGGCTGTCGCTTCAAACCTTCGATGCCACGCGCGGTGTCAACAACCGTGCGCACATCAGCTTCGTCTTCGTACAGGTCACGGAATTCCTGCGCCTCGCTGTAGCGAGGGTGTTCGGGATCAAAAATTCCTGACAATGGAATGTCTTTGCCCATCACACCAGGAGGCATAACTTTTGTGATGCGATCACCGAGTGAATAGGGGAATCCCAACGCCCGACCGGCATCTTTAATAGCAGCCTTTGCCTTAATTGATGCGTACGTGATGATTTGCGCAACGCGCTCCTCACCATATTTTGTTGTGGCATAGCGAATCATTTCGGCTCGACGACGTTCATCAAAGTCGATATCAATATCAGGCATTGACACACGTTCTGGATTCAAGAATCGCTCGAACAAAAGGCCATGCTTAATCGGATCAAGTTCCGTAATGCCCAATGCCCAGGCAATCACCGCGCCAGCAGCGGAACCACGACCAGGTCCGACTCGGATTCCGTTGTCTCGCGCGTACTGACACAAATCAGCAACCACCAGGAAGTAACCAGGAAATCCCATTTGACTGACAACGCTGAGCTCAAAATTCGCGCGCTCAGTGTGTTCAGGTGGAACCGGTTCGCCTTTGAATCGGCGGGTAAGCCCTGCGTGTACGTCACGTGCCAACAAGCTATCTTCGGTTTCACCGGTCGGTACCGGGAACTCAGGCATAAGGTTTTGGCCTTCGACAAAAGACACATTGCATCGTTCAGCAATCAGCAACGTGTTGTCGCAAGCTTCAGGAAGTTCGCGCCACACATCGCGCATCTCTGCTGCCGATTTGAGGTAAAAATCCTGAGCATCAAACTTAAAACGTTTTGGATCATCCATGGTTGCGCGTGTGCCGATACAAAGCAACACTTCATGCATCTTGGCATCATCGGGATAGACATAGTGCAAATCATTTGTCGCAACTAAAGGCAACTTCAAATCTTTAGCTATCTTGAGTAAATCCAGACGCGTTTGGCGTTCAATACCAAGACCGTGATCCATCAACTCAACAAAATAATTTTCCGGACCCAAAATGTCTCGCATAGTTGCAGCAGCAGTTCGCGCCTTGTCATAGTTGCCGGCTTGCAACCAACGATTTACTTCTCCGGATGGACAACCTGTTGTTGCAATAATTCCCTTGCCGTATTTTTCCAAAAGTTCCTGATCGAAACGCGGCTGGTAGTAATAGCCCTCCATCGAAGCAAGACTTGATAACCGAAAGAGGTTGTGTAGCCCTTCATTATTTTCTGCCCACATCGTCATGTGGGTGTAGTTGTAGCGACCACGTCCTGCGCTATCACCCGAAGCATCATCAATTGTTGGTGAACCAAAGTCGAACGGTCCGCGTTCTTTTCGGCCTTGCGGAGCGAAGTAACCTTCGAGCCCAATAATTGGCTTGACGTCAGTGGCTGAACCTTTTTTCCAAAATTCGAATGCCCCAAACAGATTCCCATGGTCGCTCATGGCAATCGCAGGCATGCCCAACTCGCCCGCTTTACTAAAAAGGTCTGTTAATCGTGCCGCGCCATCGAGCATTGAGTACTCGGTATGCACATGCAGATGCACAAACGATTCATTGCTCACGGGTCACAAACTTTCTCACTTCATCGAGATTTCTAGGGTACTTGCAAGGTCTGTCAGGAGGACAAGTGACGTGCACGATCAAGTGCCTGAGCTAAATCTGGCGCGTATTCGGAATAAAAATCCACCCATTCGTAGGTGCCTGGATGTGTGAACCCAAGATGCGCTGCGTGCAGCCACTGGCGCTCCAGACCCATCCGGGCCGCCAATTTGGGATCGGCGCCATAAGTCAGGTCGCCACAGCATGGATGACGCAGCGCTGACATGTGTACTCGGATTTGATGCGTCCGACCGGTTTCTAGATGCACCTCAAGCAATGAGGAATATGCGAATGATTCCAACGTGTCGTAATGCGTGATTGATGGTCTGCCCGAACCAATGACAGCAAATCGATATGACGAGTTGGGATGACGGTCGATGGGAGCATCGATAGTTCCACTCATAGGGTCAAGCCGACCTTGGACCAACGTGTGATATGTCTTAACAACTGTTCGGTCGCGAAATTGATCCTTGATGTGCAAATACGCTCGCTCAGATTTTGTCACTACCATCAGTCCGCTTGTACCTACGTCTAAGCGATGAACAATTCCTCGGCGCTCAGGAGGACCAAAGGCCGTTAGAACAACGCCCATCGCCTCGAGTGACCCAATGACAGTAGGTCCTCCCCAGCCTGGACTTGGATGTGCAGCTACTCCTGCTGGTTTATCGATAACAACGATGTCGCTATCTTCAAACACCAACGGGAATTCAACTACTGGCTCAACCGCATCGAGATCGGGTTCAGGCAATGTCATCTCAATAACATCCCCGAAAGATACGCGTGCGCTTTTCGCAACGAGTTTGTCATTCACGGTGACGCGGTTTTCATCTATCAAGCCTGCACATGTTGCTCGTGAAAATCCGGACAGTTGCGCTAACACGGCATCTACTCGTTCGTCAGTTACTTGCTCAGGGACTGGCCAATTCTTGATCATGCGCGATCTGACAGTTCGATACCGCGGAAAGAAAAAATAACCATGGCAATGGCACTGAGAACAATTGCAGAATCTGCCACATTAAAAAGCGGGTAATGCGGAAACACAATGAAGTCCACTACGTGACCTCGAAAAATTCCAGGACTTCGAAAAATTCGATCGGAAAGATTGCCTAAGGCTCCTCCGAGCAATGCGCCCAATGCGATTGCCCATCCCGAGTGAGTCAGCGAACGCGACGAGCGAACAATGACAATGCATACTGCAACGGCGAGTACCGTGAAAATAACTGTGGAGCCAGTCGCGAAAGAAAACGCAGCTCCTGGATTACGCGCGAAACCTAACTGAACAAACTTCCCGATGATTTGTTTTTCGCCTTTGAATTCCAGGAACTTCACTGCAAAAAACTTAGTTAACTGATCAAGGCACAGCACAATACTGGCAATGACGAACACGCGACGTTGATACAAAACGAGGCGCCTTAACTACGGTCTTCGCGTTCCCGACATGGCATACACAAAGTGGCGCGCGGGTTCGCTTCCTGCAAGCGAAGCTTGCCTATTTGTCGACCACAGTTTTCGCATCGACCATAGGTTCCAGCGTCAATTCGAGCCAGCGCATGCTGTGTTTGATCAAGTAAGTCTCGCTTGTTCGACAGGATTGAGATTTCGTGTTCACGTTCGAAAGTTTTTGTGCCCGCGTCAGCCTGGTCATCGCCTGCGCCTTCGCCACTTTCCATAATCAGAGACTGGAACTTAAGTTCAGCAATTTCAATTTCTTCGGTAAGTTCAGCAGCTTCTTTATCTAAGACCTTGCGTACAGCTGTCAGTTCAGGTTTTGACCAGGTTGATTCGTCTTCTTGCACAACTGGATGTTTCGGCGCAGCCTTCTTGCCTGGTACTGCCTTACGTACTGACGGCAATACGCCACCAATTGGGTTAATGACTTGCACAGGGCGTGCCACAGGAGCTGGAGGCGCAACAACGGCAGCTTTTTTATCAGCTGCGGTTTTTGCCGGGGCTGCTGCTTTCTTTGCAGGCTCTGGTGCAACGGCTTTCTTTGCAGCTGGCTTCTTTGCAGGTTCTGGTGCAGCGGACTTCTTTGCCGCAGGCTTCTTTGCAGGTTCCTTCGAAGCAGCCTTCTTCGCTGGCTCTTGCTTGGCAGGCTTCTTAGCTGCAGCGGCCTTCTTCGCTGGTACCTGCTTCACAGGTTTTTTAACTGCGGCAGCCTTCTTCGCTGGTTCCTGCTTGGCAGGCTTCTTAGCTGCAGCGGCCTTCTTCGCTGGGCTGGCGCTGGTTGCTGCTTTCTTCACACCCGCGGCCGTTGTGGTTTTCTTAGCGGGTGTGGCGGACTTCTTTTCTGGCGCTGATTTCTTGGCAGCCATGACTTACCCCTTGCTTTACATTCAATTGAGTGCCTTGACTCTACACTCCAACGGTGACCTGATTCCCCAAAGACTCTCGGTGTCAAGTAATCTTGACCACAAGAGTGTAAAAGCAAGGCGTTGATGAGGACACGTTGCAGGTCACTGACACACATGATCAATAAGCGAGTTGGGGCTGGTGAAAGCCCAACATAGTGCGTGCAGCCCAGCAATATCACCTACTGAGCTGGGCTTTTCGACTCAATGAGTGGTTCGCTGTGGCGAACAACGAGGGTGGTACCGCGGGACGCAACACACGTTGCGGATTCGTCCCTTATTCGCACTACGCATAAGGGCCAATAGTTCACATGACTTACCGCGACGTTCCAGCAAAAATCGACCTTTCCGCTATGGAACATGAGGTCCTTGATTTTTGGGCCGATAATGACATTTTCCATAAGTCACTAGAACGTACTCGCGACGGCGAACCCTGGATCTTTTTCGAAGGTCCACCCACTGCTAATGGAATGCCGGGCACGCACCATGTTGAGGCCCGAGTCTTTAAGGATATTTTCCCGCGCTACCGCACCATGAAGGGTTACCACGTCCCCCGCAAGGCCGGCTGGGATTGCCACGGTCTACCTGTTGAACTCGCCGTTGAAAAGGAACTCGGATTTTCTGGCAAGCAAGACATTGAAAAATTTGGAATCGCGCAATTTAACGACAAGTGTCGCGAATCCGTTCTTCGCCATGTCGGTGAATTCAGCAACATGACCCAGCGCATGGGTTATTGGGTGGACATGGACCAGGCCTATTGGACGATGGACGCATCTTATGTAGACAGCGTGTGGTGGAGTCTGAAGCGCATTTTCGACAAGGGATTGCTCGTTCAAGATCACCGAGTTTCACCATATTGCCCGCGTTGCGGAACTGGTCTATCTGATCACGAACTCGCGCAAGGCTACGAAGATGTCGTCGATGCCTCCGTTTATGTTCGCTTTCCTGTCACAGGTGGACCGCTTCTTGAGCAGTTCCCTGGCCTTGCACTGGTTGTCTGGACCACAACGCCGTGGACTTTAGTGTCCAACACAGCTGCGGCCGTTCACCCAGAACTGGAATACGTTGTTGCTCGAACCAGTGCCGGTGAAGTACTGATGGTTGCTGCCGATTTACGCGAAGCTGTTCTGGGCGAAGATTCCGTCGTAGTGCACTCTGTCATCGGACGCGACCTTGAAGGCACACCATATCAACGACCATTCACTTGGATTGAATTTCCGCAAACCGATGCGCCAGTAAATACTGTGCTGCTCGCCGATTTCGTTACGGCCCAAGATGGCACGGGCATTGTGCATGAGGCACCGGCTTTCGGAGCGGATGACCTCACCTTGTGTCGCAGTTACGGTTTGCCTGTTGTGAATCCAGTACGTGCCGACGGAACATTTATGCCCGAGGTGCAAGAAGTTGGTGGACTCTTCTTCAAGAGCGCAGATCCCGTCATTGTCGGCTTACTTGAAGAGCGCGGACTGCTGTTTCGCCATCTGCCCTATGAGCACGCTTACCCACACTGCTGGCGATGCCACACAGCGCTGATTTACTACGCGCAACCATCGTGGTACATCCGCACAACAGCCATAAAAGATCAGCTCATTGCCCAAAACGAAGCAACAAACTGGTTCCCAGAAACAATCAAGTGGGGACGATACGGTGACTGGCTAAACAACAACGTGGATTGGGCGCTGTCTCGAAACCGGTTCTGGGGAACTCCACTTCCTATTTGGCGTTGCGAAGAAGGTCACCTGACCTGTGTCGGTGGACGACGTGAGCTCGCTGCGCTTGCTGGTGATGAGGCACTCACTATGGATCCGCATCGCCCATACGTGGATGATGTGACATTCCCATGTCCAACGTGTTCACAAACCGCTACTCGCGTTCCTGAAGTCATTGACTGTTGGTTCGATTCTGGTGCGATGCCGTTTGCTCAGTTGGGTTATCCAGAATCCAACAAAGAGTTGTTCGAGAAGTCATACCCTGCTGACTTTATTTGCGAAGCCATTGATCAAACGCGCGGCTGGTTTTACACATTGATGGCAATCGGAACTCTGGTCTTTGATGAATCTTCCTACAAGAATGTGTTGTGTTTAGGCCACATCTTGGATGAAGACGGACGCAAGATGAGTAAGCACCTAGGTAACGTTCTCGAGCCCATCGCACTGATGGACGAACATGGTGCGGATGCAGTGCGTTGGTTCATGCTTGCTGGCGGATCACCATGGCAAGCGCGCCGAGTTGGACACACAACTATTGCTGAGGTTGTGCGTAAGACGCTTTTGACTTACTGGAATACCGTGGCATTCCAAAGTCTGTATGCCCGCGCAGGAAACTGGGATCCAGCCACTGCGTCGCTAACAAATCTCACCGACCTTGATCGTTGGGCAGTATCACAAGCAACTCGTTTGGCTCGCGATGTTGATAACGCTCTCGAGCAATTCGATACGCAACGTGCAGGTCGTCTTATTGCTGACTACGTTGATGATTTATCAAATTGGTACGTTCGTCGTTCGCGTCGACGCTTCTGGGATGCAGACAACGCAGCGCTGAGCACATTGCATCACTGCCTCAAAGTAGTCACGCAAGTGATGGCACCTTTCACACCGTTCATTACAGAACGCGTGTGGCAAGACTTGTTTGCTGGAAACGACGTTGCCTCTGTGCACCTCACGTCATGGCCTGAATGGAATGACGCTGGAATAGATGACACGTTGCGCGACCAGGTTGAACTTACGCGCCGGATAGTTGAACTCGGTCGCGCGGCTCGAGCGACCTCTGGTGTGAAAACTCGTCAGCCTCTTGGTCGAGCTCTTGTAGCCGCATCAGGCTGGGACCAACTACCCGAAGGTCTGCAAGCTCAAATTCGCGATGAAGTAAATGTTGAAAGTTTAGAAAGTTTGTCAGGTACTGACGAACTGGTTGACGTGTCACTGAAGGCCAATTTCAAAGCACTAGGTGCTCGCTTTGCAGCTCGCACTCCACTTGTCGCCCAGTCGATTTCTGCAGCAGATGCTCGTGAACTCGTGACTTCGCTGCGCCAAGGTTCGGCTGTTGTGATTGTGGAAGGTGCGCCTGAAACAATCACAATTGATGACGTCGTTATCACCGAAATGCCCCGTGAAGGCTGGACTGTCGCTTCGGCAGATGGTGAGTCTCTGGCACTTGATCTCACATTGACGCCTGATTTGATCGGGCAAGGAATTGCTCGAGATGCCACTCGTCTGATTCAGGATGCTCGCAAAACATCTGGCTTTGACATCAGTGATCGCATCACGGTGACATGGTTCAGCGGTTCATACGAAACGGTGGAAGCTCTAACCAAGCACGGCGAATCTATTGCTACAGAAGTGTTAGCAACTCAGTGGAGTCAGTCACCCATCGCTGAAGCGACGTTCTTTGACGAGGATCTTGATTTATCGATTGTGATTAGTAAAAACTAATCACAATCGACGTGTCAGCAAACTCTTATTGGGTTGACCCTACTTCGCGATCTCCAACTGGATACTTGCTTTCAAGTTCGCGAAGTTGTCCCTCAAGGTATGAACGCATGCGGCTACGGTATTCACGCTCGTAGGCACGCAGTTCTTCAACCTTGCGCTCAAGTGCGACT
Organism: Actinomycetota bacterium; assembly: GCA_947448865.1. Lineage (GTDB taxonomy): Bacteria > Actinomycetota > Actinomycetes > S36-B12 > UBA5976 > UBA5976. The sequence goes on along the minus strand of CANFOW010000014.1, from coordinate 13,426 downwards.
TTCTGAGTTTCAAATTCACGAGTCAAGTTCGACACAGTTGCCTTAGCCTCAAACATCATGGTGTCAGTCTCGGCTTGAGTGCGGCTACGCAGTTGTTCAGCTTCAATACGCGCGGTCGCAATGTGTTCATCGGCAGTGCGTTGCGCAAGTTCAAGAATACGAACTGATGCAGCAGATACGTCGACCATGGAGTCTGTAACGTGACCAGATGCGATATGTGCGGCATCGAGTTCCTGAATGCGTGCTTCCAGTCCTTCTTTCTGGCTTGACACGATTGCAATTTCATTTCGTAGGCCGGCAACAAGTTCGTTGAGGTGAGCAATAGCTTCGGAGTCGCCACCATCGTTTGACACAACAACTTGTGGGGTGCGCGCTTGTTCAGCAGACAGAGCTTCTTGTAGTGAAGAAACTTTTGCTTCAAAGTCTGCAAGCTGTGCCTTGAGTTGACCATTCTCAGCATTGAGTTGATCGAGAAGGACACCTGCGCCTTCTGATACATCACCACGACTAGTTGCACGAAGGTCTGCGTTCTCTTTAATGAGAATCGTGAGGCTTTCCTCTACTTCGTCAAGAAATGAGTCGACCTCGTCGAGATCGTAGCCTTCTTTAAAACGCACAGCAGTAAATCGCTTGTTACGCACATCTTCTGGCGTTAAGGCCATGATGACTCCTTCGTGTTTTCTTACCTAGTAACCCTAGATTAGGCAGGTTTGGTGGATTTGTGAAACCCACCGAGTACCTAGACAGATAGCAGAATTCGGCGAGCTATCGAGATACCTATAAAAAGAACGATATAGGAAAGGTCAAGTTGGACCCCTCCTAATCGCAACGGTGGCAATAACTTGCGTAATGCCCGTAACGGTGGGTCAGTCACGGAGTAAAGGAACTCCGCAACCAGCAAAATGAACCCAGTGGGTCGCCAATCACGAGCAAACATACGAATGTACTCAAAAACCAGCCGCCCAATAAGAATCAGCGAATAGAGATTAAGTAATGCCGAAATGGTGCTAGCGACTGAAGACACGATTAGCTCTGGTTAAAGAATGGGTCTTCGCGCAGCTGAGCACGTGCGGCAGCGCCAAGATCAACATTTGACGGAGAAAGCAGGTAAACACCCTTTGTAATGCGTTCAATGCTGCCATGTAACCCAAAGGCTAAACCAGCCGAAAAATCAACAATGCGACGAGAGTCAGCATCATCCATATCGCTGAGATTCATGATTACTGGTGTGCCAGAACGGAAATCTTCACCAATACGGCGGGCATCGTTGTAACTACGTGGATGAATCGTCGTAATGCGGTAGACCTCACCAAGACGTGGAGACGGAATCGCATTTGGCCGTCCAGTTGGCATTGCAGGTGCCATTGAAGTAGGCACTGCCGGTGCAGCCACGGACGTTACCGGAGCGGAAGCTGGAAAGTGTGGTGTTGCAGGTACTGCAACAGGTCGTGTGTATTGCATTTCTGGGACATAGCTGTCATCAGCGAAATCTTCGATTGATTCCTTGCCTTCGTAAAGTCCAAGGTACTCAGCCATTTTGCGAACGGCGTTCGGCATCGATTGCTCCTAAGGGGAAGAGGTACCCTTCAGACGCTACCCCCGAGAAGCACGTTCCCCGAGTATCGACGAGCCAATTCTTAGGTGTGTCGCGCCATTTTCTAGAGCTGGCACATAGTCATCGCTCATGCCTGCCGACATCCATGTTGCCCCTGGATAGACCCTCATGAGTTCGTTGTGGACCTTCGCGAGTCGGCGAAATGCATCAGCCGGATCGCCTCCAAGCGGAGCCACTCCCATAACCCCTCGAATGTCAAGGGAGGAAATCTGCGCAATCTGTGCTGCTAGAGCTAAAACATCGTTCGGTAAGCAGCCACCACGATGCTCTTGGGGCTGGTCATCGAGATTGACTTGAATGAGAACTGACAGCGCAGTTGTGCGAGATACTGTTGCTTTTCCGAGTGCCTTGACTAAGTCCGGTCTATCGACGCTGTGCACCACGTCTGCCCATTGAGCAACGCTCTTTGCCTTATTTGTTTGTAGTTGACCAATCGCATGCCATGTCAGTTCCGGTGACAAGCAGGCATCGCGCTTCGGACCTGCGTCCTGATCGCGATTTTCACCGACATCTGTCACCCCCAGTGAGGCAAGGATGTCAACATCGCTGACAGGTTTGGTTTTTGTTACCACAATCAATGTAGGTAATTCACGATTCAACGTTCGACACACATCTGCGATTGCTTGTTGGACATCCGCAAGGTTGGCAGCGAGTTCTTCTCGACGATTCATGGGTCAACTTTAGACATGACTACTGCGATGCCGCCTCGTCCGGTCGTCGGATTTCGACGATACGAAAATAAGTCGTCATTTTCTAAAGTGCAACCTGGAATCACATCCACAGTCACTCCATATTCCTCAAGTGAATGCGTGACCCCGGCTACTAAATTGAGGTGTCGTGAGTCATGAATTGCTTCGGGCAGTGTGGCTTCGAAAAGCGCTGTGCGTTCCTCAGAAACTTCATAACACATGTGACAAATGGATGGCCCGATAACTGCGGTGATGTGTTGCGAATGTGAACCGTGAGCCACCATCTGCTCAACCGTACTGTGAGCAATGTTTGCTAAAACACCTTTCCATCCCGCATGGAACACGGCGATTCTCTGCGCATGTGTGTCTACTAAAGCGACCGGGACACAGTCAGCTGCCAGTGCAAGTAAAGCAAGCCCTGGAGTCTGGGTCATCAACCCATCCGCAGGAGCCACGTCCCCGCCTACGGTGACCACTAGCACTCGCGTTCCATGTTCCGCATTCATGACGGCTATATCATTGGCATCGAGCTCGCGTCGGACCAGATCAATATTTCCTGCAACGTTTTCAGGGTTATCACCGACGTACTGAGCAACATTGAGTGTGTCGTAAGGAGGCGCACTCAAGCCACCGTGACGCGACAGCGCAACTACATGCGCCGTCCCAATTCGCCGAGAGGCAAATGGCTTCACCGCAAAAAGTCAGGGATATCTACATCGTTTGGATCGCTGTCCTCCGGTGCCAAGGGCGCTGAGGCTTGCGAAGATCCAAACAAACTATCGAAGCCATCTTCATCTGATGGACTATCAAGTAGGGGAAACTGCGTGAACGATGGCGGTAGCGGAATGCTCGGGGTCTCTCCGTCGCGAGCCAAGTCACGTGCCACTTCGGCCGCTAGCGGAGTTTGTTCCAGGGCTTCCTTCGACGAGGCAGATGATTTTTTATTAGATGGCGGAGCTCCACCATCAAAGCCTGCAGCAATAACCGTGACCTTGACTTGGTCGCCTTGAGTGTCATCAATCACTGCACCAAAAATAATATTCGCATCTGGATGCACAGCATTTTGAACCATACGAGCCGCTTCACTAATTTCAAATAATCCCAGATCGCTACCACCAGAAATTGAAATCAATACGCCGCGGGCACCTTCAATACTTGCTTCAAGTAACGGACTTGAAATCGCTTCACGAGCTGCTTCAAGAGCACGATTCTCGCCACGAGCAGAGCCAATACCCATAAGAGCCGATCCTGCATCTTTCATCACACTGCGCACATCGGCGTAATCCAAGTTGATTAAACCTGGAGTGGTAATTAAATCAGTGATGCCGCTCACGCCTTGGAACAAAACGGAGTCTGCATGACGGAATGCGTCAATGACACTAATTCCGTTATCTTCCATTTCAAGTAAGCGATCGTTAGGAATGACAATGAGTGTGTCCACTTCACTGCGCAATGCTTCAACGCCGGAATCTGCTTGAGTGGCACGTCGCTTGCCTTCGAAGCTAAATGGTCGCGTAACAACACCAATAGTGAGCGCACCAAGTTGACGAGAGATACGCGCAACAACGGGAGCTCCACCAGTACCGGTTCCACCGCCTTCGCCAGCGGTGATAAACACCATGTCGGAACCTTTAAGAACTTCTTCAATCTCTTCAATGTGATCTTCGGCAGCACCACGACCAACTTCAGGATCGGCGCCAGCACCAAGTCCACGTGTTAGGTCGCGACCGATATCAAGCTTGACGTCGGCATCGCTCATTAAAAGATTTTGTGCATCTGTGTTAATCGCAACAAACTCGACGCCTTTGAGCCCCACTTCAATCATGCGATTGATTGCGTTCACTCCGCCGCCGCCGATACCAACAACTTTGATAACAGCTAAATAATTCTGGGGAGCAGCCATTGCTGAGTACCTTTCCGTTCTGACAAACTCTCAACCTCAACCAGAGGCTTATAGTTATGTCAACCTGCGACTAACTAAAGGTATTGGTACACAAGGAAAATCTTGGTACAACACGCCGTTAGCGCACTGTCGGCGCATCGGGCGAGCTGACATTAATTGACAGATATTTATTTGCAATGAGTGCCTCGGCAACTTTAACTTTGTCAGCAACTCGGTCACCAGATCCAAAGGTCACGACTACTCCACCCAAAAGACGAACGACAACTGAATCCTGTGTTGCAGCAGACATTGACTGCACTTTCCAGGTTTTGGGTAAACCGCCAATCACTTGCACCGCAGAGAGCATCGCTGAAGTTCCTGGAGTTCCCGTGACCACAACAAATTGTGATGGCGCCGACGTCAGTATTGGTCCTGCGGCCGCTCCGAGATCATCAACAAGTTGAAACCCCTTGCCCGTGTCTGCGAGTGCAACTGGTTGTCGCTCGACAACTGTTATCAAGATGGTGTGTGGCCACCCGCGCTCAACTCGAGATTCCTTCACCTCAGGAAGTTTGGAAAGCTTTGTTCGAACTGTGTCTCCAGATAATGCCGCAAGTGGCTGTCCGAGTGAATCCTTGGCAATGTTTTGAATTTTTTTAGGATCAATTCGGGTCGTGCCTGAAATTTTTATTTCGGTTGCGAGAAACCAGGAACTATGAAACATAACAAACCAGACTGCACCGATAACCATTGCAAGTAGCCACAACACCCATGGCAGTCGACTTCGACGGGTTACCTGCTTTGAACCAGCGCGAACAGTCTGCGCCACTTACGACTCGCTTGCTAACAGTTCAAGAATCGTCGGGCACATCATCCCGATGTCGCCAGCACCAAGAGTCATGATGATGTCTCCAGGTTGTGCAGCAGATACTAAGTGACCAGGTACTGCTGACCACGACGGTTCAAAAACTACGCAGTCTGCTGGTAAAGGTACATTGCCAGCCATCGTGCTCCCCGAAGCCCCGGGAATAGGCGTTTCGCCTGGCGCAAAAACTTCGAGAACAACCGCAAAGTCAGCTAACCCAAGCGCTTGTCCAAATTCCTTAGAGAAAAGTGCCGTTCTGTAATAATGATGTGCCTGAAACGCAACAATCACCTTTCCAGCGCCAACAACCGTACGAGCAGCTTTGAGTACCGCATCAATTTCTGTCGGGTGATGTGCATAGTCGTCAAAAACTCGAACACCATTCGCCTCACCTCTAAATTCAAAGCGCCTGTGTGTTCCAGTAAATGTTTCAAGCCCAGTAACAACTTGCTCTGGGCTACAGCCGATTTCAAGAGCAACAATCGCAGCAGCTGTCGCGTTCAGCGCATTATGAGCTCCTGGTACTCGTAACGAGATTGGACCAATGGTCACGTCGCCAAAGTCGATGACAAATTGTGCGCCGACGGTAACCGATTCCCTCATTGATAGCACTGCGTCACACGATGGTGATTGTCCGTACGTGATAACTCTGGCACCGAGAGCTCGCGCACGTTCTATGACTACTTGTGCGCCTGGATCATCTCCACACACAACTGCAAAACCGTGATTTCGTGACGTGGAAACAACAAAGTCAACGAACGCTTGCTCAATTGCTTCATACGTTCCCCAGTAGTTCAGATGGTCAGACTCAACATTTGTCACGATTCCAGCAAACGTGTTGAGTTCGAGAAAAGTTCCGTCACTTTCATCGGCTTCTACGACAAAAAGGTCACTCGTACCAAGATGCGCATTACTACCCGACTCATTCATCTCAGACCCAATGACAAACGAAGGGTTCTTCCCAGCAGATTGCAAAATAACGGTGACCATAGAAGTCGTCGTTGTTTTTCCATGAGTTCCTGCTACCGAAATAGTTGTGAATGGCGAAACCAGTTCAGAAAGTGCCTGTGCTCGACTCAGCACTGGGATACCTGCAGTGCGGGCTGCAACAAGTTCGGGATTTGATTCAGGAATTGCCGTTGATGCCACAACAACAGTTGGAGTGCCCGACGACATCATCGCAGCGCCATCGTGCCCCACATAAACATACGCGCCGAGTGGAACTAGGGCCTGAAGTCTGCGGGAATCCTTTGCATCACTGCCAGATACGTCAACGCCTTGTGTCAACAGAATCCGAGCTATGCCGCTCATGCCCGCACCACCAATGCCGACTATGTGCACGCGTCCGTTTAAGTAACTCATGATGACCTCTTCACTACGGTACTAACTAAGTCCGCCAATAATGCAGAGGCATCCTGCTTGCCTAGTGAAGCGGTAATAGCGCCCATGCGTTCGCGTTCCTGCTCGTTTTTCACAAGCGGTATCACGTGGTCACACACAAAATCCGCATCGAAGTTTGAATCTAAACACAACATGGAGCCACCTGCTGATACAACATCAGCGGCGTTTAACGACTGTTCGCCGTTACCGATTGGCAGGGGAACAAAACATGCAGGCAGCCCAACAGCGGCGAGCTCCGTCACTGTTAATGCTCCACTTCTGCAGATCGCAAAATCACTTGCCGCATAAGCCAAATCCATACGACTTATATAAGGGACGGGTATGTATCGCGATGAGGCTTCTGCAACTGCAGCGTTCTTAGTCCCAAAAGCATGCAAGAAGGTAACACCGTGTGACTTTTCGGAAGCAAGTACTTCGCCAAGAACCGTATTTAGATGCGTGGCACCTTGAGATCCGCCAAACACAAGTACCACAGGGTCTTGCCCCGTGATTCCAAAATAATCGCGGGCACTCTCACGTAGCTGCGCTCTGTTGAAATCTGCAATTGATTTGCGTAGTGGAATTCCGGTAAGCGTCGCTCGTGGGAGTGACCCCGGGAAACTTTCTGCGACACCTTGTGCAAAACGTGCGCCCACGCGATTAGCTAGTCCTGCGCGGGCATTCGCCTCGTGAATAACAATGGGAAATCGACCACGAGCCGCGAGATACGCAGGGATAGCTACATACCCGCCGAAACCAACAACAACATCTGCGTTCACGGACTCAAGGATGTGTCGCGTTTGTTTAATAGCTTGGTAGAGGCGCCAAGGTAATGTCACAAAGTCTTTGTTGAGTCGGCGAGGAAATGGCACTGCAGGAATAAGTTCGAGGGCATACCCACGCTCAGGTACAAGTGTCACTTCTAAACCACGTGACGTACCCAACGCGGTAACTACGGTGTTGCTATCTCGTCGCATGAGTTCATCAGCCAAATTCATGGCTGGTTCAATGTGACCGGCTGTCCCACCACCAGCAACTACAACTCGCATCATGTTTCCTGCCGTGCAAAGGACATGAGAATACCCAGCGCAATGAGAGTGGGTATGAGAGATGATCCGCCATAGCTCACGAGCGGAAGCGGCACGCCTGTGATCGGCAAGATTCCGAGCACGCCACCAATGTTCACAATCATCTGAGTCGCTAACCACGTGCAGATTCCAAGCGATGTTAGCTTCACAAAGTTGTCGTGAGTGTTTTTCGCGATTCGGATACCACTAGTAATCAGGGCGATAAAAAGAGCGAGCACGATTATGGTGCCCAACAATCCTGTCTCTTCACCAATGACTGCATAAATAAAGTCTGTATGCGCTTCCGGCAAAGTTCCCCATTTTTCTTTTGAAGCACCTAATCCTTGACCCAGAATGCCGCCACTACCAAGCGCATATTTTCCATGAGTGAACTGGTAGTTCGTTCCTTGTTGGTCTGAGTTCTGATGAAGCCACGAGGTGAAGCGACGCATCCGATACGGCTGAGCGTAAGAGAGCCCAAGAATTCCTAAAACTCCAAAAGTTGCTAAACCAACGAACCATGAACGCGGTGCACCAACAAAGTAAAACGGTGCGGCCATAATTGGCGTAATCACCATCGCAGTTCCAAGATCACCTTCGGCCATGATCAAGAACAAAATGGCCAGAAAAACCAATGAAACTGGAAATAATAAAACAACCCAATTATCGAGTCGATGATAATTTCGCGCCATAACATGTGCACCGAACAATACGACCGCTAGTTTCGCAAATTCAGAAGGCTGTAGTCGCAGCGGTCCCCATAAGTTAATCCAGTTTTTTTGCCCATTAACGGAACTGCCAATTACTAAAACTAAAACAAGAGCAGTGCCCGATAGAAGTAATAGCGGCGCAACTAGTCGACGCACTTGCACAACACTGAAGTACGACACACGCCACGCTAAGTATCCACCCACTGCTCCGAATCCAAGCTGTCTAATTGCCAGTGCGTAGGAACTTCCGTAATGCTGATAAGAGAACACGCTCGATGCAGAGGTAACCATCATGAGACCGCTGAGCAACAATGCAATCGTGCAAAAAGTTATGACAGTCAAATTCCAGTGAGGATGCTCCATGTTTTGGCGCATTTCACCGCGAGTCGTGCCAGTGTTGCCTGATGAAGAATGGGTTGTTGCCATTAATTTTCCAATTGTCGAACGTATGTTGCGAAAGCGTCGCCACGATGGCCATAGTCGCGATACATATCCCACGACGCGCATCCCGGTGCCAGCAAGACTGTGTCCCCTGCCTGGGCTAGCTCTCGTGCCGATTGAACCACTGATTCCATAGCCTCAGCAGTTGTATCAGTAACTCGTCGCACCGGAACGTGAGGCGCATGACGTGCTAAAGCACTGGCAATAATTTCTTGATCAACACCGAGTAATACAACTCCGCGCAGTCGAGATGCACTGTCGATAACAAGTTCATCAAAATCTTGACCCTTAGCCATACCGCCGGCAATCCATACAATCGAGTCGTAGGCCTTGATGGAAGTCAGTGCCGCATGGGTATTTGTAGCTTTTGAATCATCAATATATGTAATGTCATCAATGGTGGCCACAGTTGCGATGCGATGCGCAGCTGGCACCCACGCCCGCAACCCATGCAAAATCGAGCGGGCATCTACTCCATGCGCGCGTGCTAACGCACATGCAGCAAGTGCATTTTCGATGTTGTGTCGGGCAGGGATTGCTAAGTCGGTTATTTGCGCAAGCTCGAGTGCGGTGTCTTTGCGATTTGGAAGGAACGCACGGTCAACCAAGAACTCGTCAACTAATCCGACCATCGAAATGTCTGGGATACCCAAAGTGAAACCGATAGCCCGACAACCTTCAACAACATCCGCATTCTCGACCATCCGCAACGTTTCGTCATCAGCCACGTTAAAGATCGCAGCAACTTGCGTGCGTTCGTAAATGCGAGCCTTTGCTGCAACGTAGTCATCAAATGAGCCAAATAAATCAATGTGATCCGGTGCGACATTGAGACACACCGAGGCAAGTGGTGACACCGTGTGAATGTAAGGCAACTGGGGTGCACCGACTTCAACCGCGATACTGTCCCATGGCATCGGGTCCATCATGACTTCAACGAGTGAGCGCCCAATGTTTCCGGCAGCAATGCTGCGTTGACCAGATGCAACCAGAATTGACTCAAGCATCAGCGTCGTTGTGGTCTTTCCGTTTGTTCCCGTTATCACAAGCCACGGAGCGTCGTTGTCGCGCAAGCGCCAGGCAAGTTCAAGTTCTCCCCAGACTGGGATTCCGGCAGCCAACGCTTGCTTCACAATAGGAGCCTGTGGCGGCACACCTGGCGACAACACTAAAAGTTCTGTGCCATCGGGCAATTGCGAATCATCACCCATGACAAGCGTGGCGCCAAGAATTTCTAAAACAGTTCCACGCTCGCGAGTTTTATCAGTGACTGACTTGTCGACAATCGTGACAGTCGCACCAACATGTATCAGAGCGTCTGCCGCAGCAAAACCAGCCACACCGAGTCCAACTACTGTCGCGTGTAAACCTTGCCACTCAGATGATCGTGACAAGTCATTAATGCGGTCGAGATTCATTTACTGAGTGACCCACTCGCCGTAGAAAACTGCCATGGCTAATCCGATAAAAAGACCTTGGATAATCCAAAAGCGAACAACAATTAAAACTTCTGGCCATCCCAACATTTCGAAGTGATGATGTAGCGGCGCCATGCGCAGAACTCGTTTACCAGTGAGTTTGAATGATCCGACCTGTGCAATGACAGACAGTGTCACGACGACAAACAATCCACCGACTAGACCCAGTAACAACTCAGTGCGAGTCATCAAAGCTAACGCAGCGATTGCACCACCGAGTGCTAGTGATCCTGTGTCACCCATAAAGATTCGAGCTGGACTCGTGTTCCACCACAAGAAACCAAAGCAGGCTCCTGCACAAGCGGACGCAAATGTTGCAAGGTCAAGTGGATCACGAACGGTGTAACAATGCGGAGTAATACCGAATCCACAGTTTTGTCCGTACTGCCACACAGAAATGATGGTGTACGCGACAAAAGACATCACGATGGCACCAGTAGCTAATCCATCCAAGCCATCGGTGAGGTTTACGCCGTTTGTGATTCCGGTAATTAAGAACCAAATCCACACTAGAAGCACTCCTGCAGGAAGCACGAGTGATGTATCCCGCACAAGAGAGACTGCATCTGTTATTGGTGGGCGACCTGTCTCATCAAGAAAATGTGTCGACAAAATTCCGAATGAAATTGCCGCGACAGCTTGGCCAAGCAACTTGCTGCGTGCTCGGATTCCGGTGCTACGTTGCTTAAATATTTTGAGGTAGTCATCGGCCATACCAACTAACCCAAGTGCCACCATTAAATACAGTGCAAGATACCCAGAAACCGTTGGCGCAGTCCACATGATCAGGTGCGTGAAAAAGTAACCGGCCACAACAGCTAGCACGATTGCAAGGCCACCCATCGAAGGCGTACCTCGCTTGCTTCCATGTTCGGGGTATTGCAGGCCATTTGATGATTCACGGATTGCTTGGGCATACCCACGTTTACGCAAAAACAAAATCAATATTGGAGTTCCGATTAACGAGAAAAGCGCCGCTAGAGCTCCGGCTAGCACGACTAATTTCACGTCACGCGTCCTCTCCTAGTCGGTCTTCCACGAGTTGCACGAGTTTCTCGAGCCCAATCGAACGAGATGCCTTAAACAAGATGATGTCGTGAGGTGCTACCTCTGAAACAATGTAGTCTGATGCGCTTGCAATATCGGGTAACCACACGGCTTTCTCAACACCAGCATCCCGAGCGCCTTCATATATATGCTTAGCATCAGGTCCCACAGCAACCACCACATCACAGCCAAAGTCTCGTGTGCTTTGTCCAAGCGCAATGTGTTCACTGTCCGAATCAGCACCTAGTTCCCGCATGGCTCCTAGCACGGCCCAGGTTCGTCGGGAATGTCCCATTGATTGCAGGGCCAGTAATGCTGCTCGCATTGAATCAGGATTCGCGTTATAGGCATCATTGATCAGTGTGATGTCACGGGCTACTTGATGAACTTCCATTCGCCATTTACTTACTGCAGTGACGGTGTGGAGATGTTGACCAATCTGGTCCAGTGGCATTCCAATCGACAAGCCAACCGCAGCAGCGGCCAAAGCATTGGACACGCTGTGTTTTCCAATCAGAGGGAGCGAGACTCTGGCTTGATTATCCCGATGCACCACAGTGAATGAACTCGTTCCATCCGACTCAATAACTAAATCGTGCGCAAAAACGTCTGCCTCGGAAGTAAACCCAAAAGTCACAACCTGCGCTGGTGTGAGTTCGCGCATCGTGCGGACATACGGATCGTCGTAGTTCAACACAGCAGTGCCCGATGCAGGAAGATGCATTACGAGTTCTGCTTTAGCTTCCCGAATAGCATCGAGCGAGCCCACTTCACCAATATGAGCCTTGCCCACATTCGTTACAACGCCAATCGTGGGGCGTGCAATGTCACACAAATAACTGATGTGGCCTAAACCGCGCATACCCATTTCGAGAACCAAATATTTTGTCAAAGCAGGAGCCTGAAGAATGGTTAACGGTAAACCGAGTTCATTATTTGGTGAACCAGCTGGCGCTTGTGTAGGTGCGAAGTGACTCACCACTTGACCAATAACATCTTTTGTCGAAGTCTTACCTGACGATCCAGTAATTCCTATCACTGTCGCATCTGACATTGTTTCGCGTTGCACGCGTGCGAGCTGACCTAGCGCAACAATGACAGGATCCAAATCACTATCTGACGACACCACAACACATGGGCCGTCAATTGGGCGTGAAGCCAACACTGCAACTGCGCCTCGATCAAATGCTTCATGAACAAGATCATGCGGATCTGTATTTTCGCCAATGATTGCGCAAAATAAATCACCAGGAGTAACGCTTCGCGTGTCAGTGCACACTCCGAGAACTGTGAGGTCTGGATTGCCAATCAACTGACCATCCGTGATTGCTGCTAGGTGTTGGAGATTGAAACTACGCATGAGCGCTCTCCTGCTTGATGACCTCACGGTCGTCAAAGGCGTGGACAACATCGGAAATTTCTTGACCCTGTTCGTGTCCCTTACCCAATACCGCAACAACATCTCGGGTATCAGCCATGCCTAAAGCAGTGCGAATGGCTTCTCGTCGGTCACCAATCTCAATCACGCGGGCACTACCGTCATGAGCCCCACGAAGTACTTCAGCTCGAATGAGGTGCGGATCTTCAGATCGCGGATTGTCATCAGTCACAATGACAACGTCGGACAGTTCACTGGCTACCCGACCCATGTCGTAACGCTTGCTGGAGTCACGATCACCGCCACATCCAATAACCGTAATCAAGGTTTCTGGATGAGCTCCTCGAATTCCTTGTAAGACTTTGTCTACTGCATCAGGTGTGTGGGCGTAATCAACAAATGCTCTACCTGGTCCTTGGTGAGACACATCCTCAAAGCGACCAGGCACACCTGAGAAAGTGCTCATGGTGTGCACCGAAGATTCAATATCAATTCCGAATTGTGAACACACAGCCAGCGCAGTCACAGCATTGGTGACATTAAAGTCACCCAGCATGTTCAGTGTCACACGATGAACCTCACCCTCAGGTGCATGGAGAGTAAAACTCGTCAAGGTCTCGAGTGATGACTCAACATCTCTTGCAACCCATTGCCCTACCGAACCAATGGTAATTAATTGTTGATCCACAATTGTTGATGCGAGTTTCATGCCCCAGCTATCGTCAACATTGACCACTGCACTTCGAGTATGAGAAAACAACGAAGCCTTCGCAGCGAAATATTCTTCCATTGAGCCATGAAAGTCCAGATGATCTTGTGTCAGGTTCGTGAACACACCAACGTCAAACGTCATGCCTTCCACTCTGTGCAGACT
>CANFOW010000013.1 GCA_947448865.1 Actinomycetota bacterium | reverse complement strand
GGATCAACAACGTTAGAAAGCGCTAGAACGACCTGATCAAGAGCTGCGTCAGCTTCGCGTACTGCTGCCTCAGCATCCTTAACCTGATCCGACAGGATTTTGGTTTTGGCCAGAATGTCGGCCTTTTCATCGCCTGTGGCCTTTGAAACAAGGGCACCAAGGCTCTTTTGTTCAGCGCGAAGAACCTCAAAAGCGCCTACTGCTGCTCGGCGATCTACGTCTGCAGCCAGGACCTGGTCTACGAGTTCAGTCGATTCGCCACGAGCAGCCTGAGATTGACGCATTAAGTCGGGATTTTGTCGTAAAGCAGCCAAATCAATCATGCGACAAGCCTACGGCTAGTGAACAGTGCTTGAACAATTGCGTAATCGCCCTGACTTTGTCATACGATTTCATTTCTGTGCATTTTCACGCACAGTCGGCAGAGTAGGGGTTCCATAGATTGGACGTGAACTGGGTTACTCCCAAGGCGCAGGTGCGTCAGGCGGGAAACAAAGGGTTCGGCAATTACGCAATAGAGCGTATTAGTGAAGGCGAAACAGTAGTCGGCTTTGGTGGCTGGGTTATGGATCGCGACCAGTTAGATACTCTGTCTGAAGATAGACAACACCGTTCAATCCAAATTGACGAGAATCTTTATCTCGTTTCACAAGACGAACCCGCTCCAGGCGACATGTTCAACCATTCCTGCGAACCAAATTGCTGGTTGTTAGGTTCTCAGGTACTTATCGCCCGCCGCGATATTGAAATCGGCGAAGAACTTACTTTTGATTACGCAACATGCGATGACACCAACTATGACGAATTTACCTGCGGTTGCGGAGAAGCAACATGCCGAGTGACCGTCACAGGACAAGATTGGCGCATCCCTGCGTTACACAAGAAATACGACGGTCACTTTTCGTCGTATCTCGCACGACGAATCGCTAGCGGAAACTAAGTTTCGTTACCCGATAGTGGCAGCGGTGACTACACCATTGTCGATTGTCAGGTTTACGCGTTCGCCTCGGTAATCGCGGGTAGCCGGAAATTGCTGACCATCACGTGATACGACGCGCACTTCATGCGAAGCCGACTCGATTTCAGACGTTGCTTGATCTTCTGTCTTTCCGACAAGTGCATTCACATCTAACACAGGTACTGCAATCGTCGGATTGAGTGGTGCTTGAGTCGGATTCTGTTGCGCTAACGCAGCTGCAGCTTCCTGTGCCTTAATGGCATCAAGTTGTTCGTGGTATCGACGGTCTGCGGCCTCGTGGTCGACATCTTTAATTCCTAATGCCTTCGCAAGGGCTGGAACGATAATCACAATCGCAATGATGTGCATGACAGATAACCGCACACGTAACCAGGTGTCGACATTCGGCAACGTCAATGCGCCATAAAGCGACGCAAACCCAACTCCGAAGCCAAGAATCATCCACCAAATTCGTGGACCAATAACGAGCTTGGACAATGCCAAGCTAACCAAAATTGAAATTGCGCCCGCGATCGCGGTAGCCAACACAATGCGCAACGTTGACGCTGCTACGAGAACTTTCGGGTCCAACTCTTGTGGGACCTGAAGTGACCAGTGTGTGACGTTGTCGCACAGGTATAGCCACCCGGCGTTGAGAGCACTGGCGATGGCTGTCGCAATAATTCCGTAGACCCAGATTCGACTGATCGCTGGTGTTACTTGACGGTTTGGTGCCTTAGCCATGCTGAGCCTTTCGCGGTGTGGTTGGGCAGAAGCCTACGCCCGTTTCGCTTCTGAGCGGTATCTCGCATAACCTTACTTCTGACCGTTTTAACGGTTGGGCGAGGTGGCAGAGCGGCCGAATGCGGGCGCCTTGAAAGCGTCTGAGGTGTTAAAGCCTCCGGGGGTTCAAATCCCTCCCTCGCCGCGGTGGCAATCGCGTTAAGCGATTGCCTTGCAAGGCGAATATGAATTGGGGATTTGGGAGCCGATTGCGTGAGCAATTGGCGGCTCCCTCCCTCGCCGCTGTGGTGATTAGGGGTTCTACTCACGCCAGAGTGGACGAGTCAGGCACGTTGGCCCGCCTTCACCACGATTAATTGTTGATGCTTCATAGGTGTGCACTTCGACTCCGCGATTGCGCAACAACTCTGCCGTAAGTGGGTTACCACTTGGCATGACTACAACACCTGGAGCAACTGCAAGTACGTTGCAAGCTAAAGACATGTACTCCGAATCTGGAACAGAGACTGTATCTATTCCGCGGGCCGCAAGTTCTTGAAGCAACGTGATTGGGGTTTCACGTTCATAGACCACTGCAAGATTGTCTCGGATGGGTGAAATAACACTCATCAAGTGCAAGCAAAATTCGGGACCAAGCGCATGTGGCATGTGAAATGTGAGAACGTTGATTCCTTCTCGGCCGAATATTTCACGCAGTTGTCGTTCACCTTCGGCGTTAGTTCGATAGGTACGACCGAGTGCAACAGTGTGATTGTCCAGCCAGCACATGTCACCGCCATCGGCCGTTGCATCACCAAAGAGTGTGCCGACTGTCGGTATGCCTCGTTCATTTAAGTCGCTGACAAGCAACGACGGTTCCTTCATGCGTGCTTCCTTGGCGCCTTGAAGTTGGATCACACCGCTTGGCGTCGTGAATGCTGGGTCGTAGACGAAAATCGCATCAGCAAGACCAGGTGCTTCGGGCAGCTCGTCTACTTCGCACCCAAGGCTTTTCAGTAAAGCGACAAACGCCGCATGGTCTCGTTCAAGCGCATCTAAATCAAGTTCGTCAGGCGCACCAAGCCAATGCGCTCCCGCATAATCTGCCGCGCGAGTAGGGCGACGAACAGCGACGCGTTTGAGGGTGGCTACTGAGGATGAGACTCCGAAATTCGACATGATTACATCTTGGTCGGAACTGGGCAGGAATCCAATGCGCTCTAGGTACTTTCGCAAAATTCGTAAAAACCCGATAATCTCTAACCGCAAGAGGGAGACGTCGCATAGTCCGGTCGAGTGCGCCTCACTGCTAATGAGGTAAGGGGTCAAACCCTTCGGAGGTTCAAATCCTCTCGTCTCCGCAGAAAAATAATTCCTGTCCTGTTGGGCAGGGATTATTTTTATGTCCGGAATTGGACCAAGGAGGATTTGGGAGGAGTTCGCTCGAAGAGAGTGAACGACGGCTCCTCTCGTCTCCGCAGAAAAATAATTCCTGTCCTGTTGGGCAGGGATTATTTATATGTCCGGAATTAGACCAAGGAGGACTTGGGCGCCGATTGCGTGTTCGTAGGCAATTGCTTGCAATCTGAATTGACTAACCACTTGCCTGCGATTTAGCTAAATGGCTTTCGTTGATCAAAGGCGGTCGAAACTTTGCCTGCTCCGCGCCACACTCTGGCGACTAAATCTTTGTCCTCTTCGGTGACAAGGTTTCCCATTACGCGCAATGCGACCTTCATCAACGAACGTGAACGCATGCCAATCGGTCCAAGCGTTGGAAGCAAGCGAGGAACGGTGAGATAGCCCGCAAGTCGTCGCGCAATTGAGAATGCGTATCCGTAATGTGCTTGTAGTTCGGCTGGCCATGCGTGTGTGAAGTCTGTTTCCGAAGCCAGCATCTGGGCTGCTAGTCGTCCAGTCTCGAGCCCGTAGTCGATTCCTTCACCGTTAAGTGGATTCACGCAACCTGCTGCATCTCCGATAAACATGAAGTTGCTGCCTGCGATACCACTGACTGCACCACCCATAGGCAACATTGCAGACCATGGCAAGCGAAGGTCGCCGCTGAGTTTCCATTCTTCGCGACGTATTTCGGTGTACTGCGACATCAGCGCGCGCAGGTTCAAATCTGCGGGACGTTTTTGCGTAGCAAGGGTGCCTACACCAATGTTCACTTCACCATTGCCCAACGGAAAAATCCAGCCGTATCCAGACAGCACTTCGTTCTGACTGCCACGCAATTCCAAATGCGACGAGATCCATTCATCATCGCTTCGTTCACTTGTTATGTAAGCACGCGCTGCAACACCGTAGGCAGTATCGCGATGCCATTCACGTTTGAGCTTGCGACCGAGTTGTGAGCGAACACCATCAGCGATGATCACGTGCTTGCTGCGATAAGTGATGGACTCGTCTTCACGCTGAGCATGCACGGCCGTAATCACATCGCCATCAAGCGATACATCAGTTGCGGCTACGCCATCGTGAACGGTAACGCCAGCATCTCGTGCGACCTGAAGTATCCGATTATCAAGTTCGATGCGAGGCGCCGCACTTCCATAACGCGGAAGTGAAGGTCCATCCCACGGTAAAAGCAACTCTTGACCAAAGCCGGCTGCACGTAGTCCCAGGTTCTTGGGACGAGTTTCAAGCCATTCACCGAGACCCAGTGCAAGAAGTTCGTGAATTGCACGAGGAGTGAGTCCATCTCCGCATGGTTTATCTCGAGGAAATACTTCTTTGTCAATCAGGATGACGCTCAAACCTGAACGCGCAGCCCATGTTGCAGCTGACGAACCTGCAGGTCCGCCTCCAACAACAAGGACGTCGCTATTAAATTCAGGCACGCTCTATTGTCTCGTAGGTCGCAGTTGTGTGCCTAACGAGAGTTAGGGCACAACACCGAATAGCCGATCGCCTGCATCGCCTAGTCCTGGAACGATGTAGCCCTTTTCGTTGAGGTGATCATCCAGTGCAGCGGTGACGACTGCTAAATCAATATCGACCTGTGCGAACTCTGCCTCGAGTGCTGCTAATCCTTCGGGTGCTGCGAGCAAACACACAGCGGTGATCTTGTCGGCGCCACGTTCAATCATCAAGTTAATTGCGGCGATGAGTGTTCCACCGGTCGCCAACATGGGATCGAGTAGGAAAACTTGACGACCTTGTAATTCACCAGGAATGCGATCTGCGTACGTTGTGGCTTTCAGTGTTTCGTGATCACGCACCATGCCCAAGAAACCAACTTCAGCTGTTGGCAAGAGTCGCGTCATTCCTTCTAACATTCCAAGTCCCGCACGCAGAATTGGGATCACAACTGGAGTTGGACTTGATAGGTGAACTCCTTGCGCTGGAGCGACTGGAGTTTGCACTGTCACAGGGCTCACGCGAATATCGCGAGTTGCTTCATAAGCCAGCAACGTCACTAACTCGTCGGCTAGTCGACGAAATGTTGGTGAGTCCGTTCGTTCGTCACGCAATGCGGTGAGTTTGTGGGTAATGAGCGGGTGTTCCGTTACAAGTGTGCGCACGCTCTCAAGAATAGGGCGAGCGAGCATCCCGCGACGGCATGGTTCACGTATTGCCACATGTGACGGATGTGACGGATGTGACGGATGTGACGCAATTTCACGTTGACGGTCTCGCTCGTATTACAACTTGGACACGATTACATACCTAGCCCGAGGTCACTGGATATTGCGTCATACCGCACGTCTAGACTCGCACTAGCGCATGGCGATATTCGTCCTGCCTATAAGAGAGGAGCCCTCGTGTTGAAGGGTGTAAAAATTGCCTCCGTATTGGCCGCAGCGGCACTGGTACTAACCGGTTGCAGCAAGAGCGATAACGGAGCAGCGGCTACTACAGCGCCAGCAACATCAGCAGCACCAGCTGTCAAAGTTGGAATGGCATATGACCAAGACGGCAAGGGCGACGGTTCGTTCAACGACGCCGCTTACGCAGGTCTTTCAAAGGCCCAAGCTGATCTCGGCGTAGAAATCAAGGAAGTTAATTCAGGTTCATCAGCAACTGATGCAAGCCGTCAAGAACTTCTTACCCTTTTGGCAACTGATGGTTACAACCCAGTCATCGCTGTTGGCTTCGCTTACAGCACCGCACTGGCTGCAACTGCCGCTCAGTTCCCAGATACCACATTCGCAATCGTTGACTCTGTTGTTGACGCACCAAACGTTGGCAGCCTCGTATTCGCTGCTGAACAAGGTTCATACCTCGTAGGCGTTATTGCGGCATCAGCATCAAAGACCGGTCACATTGGCTTCATCGGTGGCATGGAAATCGACCTCATCAAGGCATTCGAAGCTGGCTTCGACCAGGGTGCTAAGTCGGTTAACCCAAGCATCAAGATCGATTCCAAGTACATGGGCGCTGCTGGCGACAACACTGCATGGAACGTTCCTGACAAGGCAAAGGCTGCTTCAGCAGCAATGATCGGCAAGGGTGCTGACGTAATTTACGCAGCAGCCGGCGGATCAGGCCTTGGTATGTTCCAGGCTATTAAGGAAGCTGGCGCTGGCCACTGGGCAATCGGCGTTGACTCCGACCAGTACAACGTTCCTTCACTCGCTGATTACAAGGATTTCATCCTGACATCAATGTTGAAGCGCGTTGACGTAGCTGTATACGACGTAATCAAGGGCGTAGTAGATGGTGCACCTCTTACAGGTGTCCAGAACTTCGATCTTGCTAAGGATGGCGTTGGTTACTCATCGTCCAACCCAGCTGTCGCTGATTTCGCTGCTGCCGCTGACGCTGCTGCTGCTGCAATCAAGGACGGTACCGTCACAGTTGCTACCAAGTAACTAGCACTACCTCGTTCAGGCTCGGGTGGATTTTTTCCACCCGAGCCTGAATTTTTTATGCGTAGGTCATAAGTTAGGAGTCACATAATGTGTCGGCACAAGGAAGTGACTGCATCAAGATGAATAGTGAAGCACCAGCCGTAGAGCTGCGCGGTATTTGGAAGCGATTCCCTGGCGTTATCGCCAACAGCGACATCAACTTGTCTGTCACTAAAGGAACTGTGCACGCCATCATTGGTGAAAATGGTGCAGGCAAGTCCACGCTGATGAAAATTCTTTACGGCATGCAAGAGCCAGATGAAGGCACAATTCTCATTAACGGAACCGAACTTGATTTTGAATCACCAGCGGACGCAATCGAAGCCGGAATCGGTATGGTGCATCAGCACTTTATGTTGGCAGATAACTTCACCGTTTTGGAAAATATTATTTTGGGAAGTGAACCACACAACGGTCCACTGATTAATTTCACAGCAGCGCGCACAAAGATTAACGACATTGCCGCACTTAATGGCCTTTCAATAAATGCTGACGCTTTGGTAGCGACTCTTGGTGTTGGCGATCGACAACGAATTGAGATTCTCAAAGTTCTTTATCGTGGCGCCAAGATTTTGATTCTTGATGAACCTACGGCTGTTCTTGTACCTCACGAAGTCAACGAACTTTTTGATACTTTGCGTGAACTTAAAAAAGCCGGCAACACAATTATTTTTATTAGCCACAAACTCGACGAAGTGCTTGCGATTGCCGATGAAATCACAGTCATCCGACGTGGCACCACTGTAGGTGCAGTAAATCCGCGAGAAACTCGGGTTTCCTCTGAGGACTTAGCAGTCATGATGGTGGGCTCAGAATTGCCGACACCAGAAACACCTGGCAACACAATCCGAGATGAAGTTGTGCTCGATGTCGAGCACCTGAGCGTAATTTCTCCAAGTGGAAAAGCGATTGTTGATGACATTTCATTTTCAATTCGCTCCGGTGAAATTGTCGGCATAGCTGGTGTAGAAGGAAACGGACAAGCTGAAATCCTCGATGCACTTATGGGAATCGTTGAATCCACTGGCACCGTGAAGTTCAAGCTCGAAGACATCAGTGATTTATCGACTCGCAAACGTCGCGAATTGGGAATTGGTTTCATCCCTGAAGATCGTCAGCGTCAAGCCTTGCTACTCAATGCGCCGCTGTGGGAAAACCGCATGCTTGGTCAACAAACAGTTGCTCCGAATTCAAAGGGTCTCTTACTGACGCCGAAGTCTGCAAAAGCAGACACGGAACGCATCGTGAAACAGTTCGATGTTCGCACACCAGGAATCAATGTTTTAGCAAGTGCATTGTCCGGTGGAAATCAACAAAAACTTATTGTTGGTCGTGAAATGTCTGGCGAGCCGAAGCTCCTCATTGCTGCTCATCCAACTCGTGGTATCGATGTTGGAGCACAAGCAGCAATCTGGGACCACTTACGTCATGCCCGTGAAGCTGGTCTGGCAGTACTCCTGATTTCGGCAGACTTAGATGAACTCATCGGTATGAGTGACACCATCAAAGTGTTATTGCGTGGTCGCTTCGTAGCTGACGCAAACCCATCGACGGTGACACCTGAACAATTAGGAACTGCTATGACTGGCGCTGGAAAGGTTTCCGCATGAAGCTACGTAGATTCTTAACAAGTTTGATCGCTCCGCTTCTCGGAGTTGTCGTATCAATAGCCGTCACTGCTGCGATCTTGGTGTTTATTCATGCGAGTGTGTCGGGCGTATTTTCCGCAATGCTTAAATACGGCACATCACCGCGCGCTGAAACTTTAATTTTGAATCTTGCAACCACCTACTTCTTGAGTGCGTTAGCTGTTGCAATCGGTTTCAAAATGAATTTGTTCAACATCGGTGTTAATGGACAATACGTTCTTGGAGCGGTCGCTGCGGGAGCCGTTGCAGGAAACTTGACGCTGCCAAAGCCAATCTCGCTCACAATCACGATTCTTGTCGCAATGATTGTTGGTGCTGCCTGGGCTGGTGTAGCTGCTTGGCTCAAGGTGTCACGCGGAGTTAGTGAAGTCATTTCGACAATTATGTTGAACTTCATCGCAATCGCGATTATCAGTTTTGCAATTATCCGAACAAGTGTTGGTACTGAAACCGCCATGAACATTCGCGGAACTAAAGTCATTCCCGAATCAGGCATGCTTCGTGGTTCAGCCTTTATTGATCCCAAGACCAAGGTTTATGGATTCTTCTTTGTGACCATTTTCATTGGACTCTTGTACTGGTTTGTTTTAAATCGCACTCGTTTTGGTTACGACCTCAGAGCGACGGGACATTCTGCTTCCGCGGCTCGCGTCAGCGGTATCGAAGCTAAGCGAATGACAACTATCACGATGCTTATTTCAGGTGCACTCGCTGGTCTAGTTGGTCTGCCTTACCTACTCGGCGATGCAGCGTCATACAACTTGAACTTTCCAACGGACTGGGGTTTCACTGGAATTGCTATCGCGTTGTTGGGTCGCAACAATCCATTAGGTATTGCGTTTGGCGCGTTGCTGTGGGCATTCCTCGATGTATCAAGTGGGCAGCTCATTCTCGAAGGAGTCCCCCGTGAAATTACCACCATCATGCAGGGCCTCATCGTCTTTGTTGTTGTGATGTCTTACGAAATCGTGAGACGAAATCAAATTAAGAGTGAACAAAACCGAGTTGCTAAGGCACTTGAAGCACAGGCGGTCAGCGCATGAACATCACAAAACAACAAAAGCTCATAAGCATTCTCGGTGTTGGTATCGCGATTTTGTCGATCACCCGAACAATTACCTCAAATGGTGACCTGACAAGTGCAGTAACTATTTCGCAAGCGTTAGGTTTTGCCGTTCCCATTGGTCTAGCTGGTTTGGCGGGTATCTGGTCTGAGCGAGCAGGCGTAGTCAACATCGGCCTCGAAGGCATGATGATCCTAGGAACCTTTGGTGCGGGCTGGGCTGGCTACCAATGGGGCGCATGGGCTGGATTAGTTGCTGGCGTTGTGTTCGGTGGACTTGGCGGCTTACTGCTCGCTGTGGCATCCGTGAGTTTCGGTGTTGATCAAATCATTGCTGGTACTGCAATCAACTTGCTGGCAACTGGCCTAACGAAATTCCTGGCAATCCTGCTGTTCACTGACGCTCCTGGCGGCGGGCAAGCGCAGTCTCCTCCGATCACTGGTGAAATTCCCACAATCACGATTAATGCGATTGCAGATCCGTTAATTGCGTTGCACGACAAAGGGCTTTTCTTTATCAGTGACACAGCGGGCTTGTTGTCTGGCTTGTTCTTCCAGCTTTCACTTCTCACTGTTATTACAGCGTTGCTATTCATCGGAACAGCTTGGCTCCTGTGGCGCACTCGCTTTGGTCTTCGCTTGCGAAGTGCTGGAGAAAATCCTTGGGCAGCTGATTCACTCGGCGTTAAAGTGACGACCTACAAGTACATGGCCGTAACAATCTCTGGTCTTTTAGCTGGTCTTGGTGGTGCGTATTTATCGATTGCATCAACGATTTATCGAAACGGACAAACTGCTGGACGAGGCTTCATCGGTTTAGCAACAATGATCTTCGGTAACTGGCGACCAGGTGGTACTGGTGCGGGTGCAATCATGTTCGGCTACATCGACACATTGCGCTTGATTGATAGCGATAACAAGAATGTTCGTGGCTTGATTTTGATTGGTGCACTTGTCGTGTTACTTATCGCCGTTTTCTTACTTCGCAGCGCACGACGCTCGACTGGAATCGGGTTTGCTTTGTTAGGTGCTGTGCTTGTAGGAGCGTTCCTGGTTGCTTCCAACTTCCCACCTGAAGTTGCTCAAGTGGCTCCATACATCACCACGTTGTTAGTGCTCGCGACGGCATCTCAAAACTTGCGGCCACCAGCTGCAGATGGTGCGCCATTCCGAAAAGGTGAAAGTCACTAATGACTATTGATTGGTCTGCCCTGCGATCAGCAGCAACAGATGCGATGCACCATGCATATGCACCGTATTCAAACTTTCCCGTTGGCGTAGCTGCTCTCGTTGATGACGGTCGCATCATCACAGGATGCAACGTCGAGAATGCGTCATACGGAATTGGGCTCTGTGCCGAATGTGGTCTCGTATCAAACCTGATTATCAGTGGTGGCGGTCGACTCATCGCAGTTTCCTGTGTTGATCGACACGGTAACTCACTTATGCCGTGTGGTCGATGCCGTCAATTGCTATGGGAGCACGGCGGAGCAGACTGTCTACTCGATAGCGTCAGCGGCATCAAACCACTGAGCGAAATTTTGCCAGACGCGTTTGGTCCAGACGATCTCATCACTCGGGTGTGATGACGGTGGCTACTGAGCCATTCGCTGCTGTTGACTTAATCGCCGCAAAGCGCGATAAGCACGAACTTAGTGATGAACACATCGACTGGTTTGTAGACGCCTATGTTCGAAATGTCATCGCAGAAGAACAAATGAGTGCCATGGCTATGGCCATTTTGCTCAATGGGATGTCACGACGAGAAATTGTGCGTTGGACAAATGCGTACGTCAATTCCGGCGAGCGCATGGATTGGTCGCGGTTAGGGAAAGCAACTGCCGATAAGCATTCAACCGGCGGTGTCGGCGACAAAATTACGCTGATACTTAATCCCGTCGTCGCTGCTTGTGGCGTGAGTGTTCCGCAATTGTCCGGTCGAGGGCTTGGCCATACCGGTGGCACATTGGACAAGCTTGAAGCAATACCGGGCTGGCGAGCACAACTGACTAACGAAGAAATGTTTTCCGTACTGAATTCGGTTGGCGCTGTTATTTGTGCAGCAAGTGACACGCTGGCTCCCGCAGATCGACGCATCTATGCATTGCGAGACGTCACGGCAACAGTTGAGTCCATTCCTCTGATCTCCGCATCCATCATGAGCAAAAAGATTGCGGAAGGTACTGGCGCACTCGTTCTCGATGTGAAAGTGGGATCGGGAGCTTTCATGAAAACAGTTGAGCAAGCTCGCGAGCTTGCTCACACCATGGTCGGTATTGGAAATGATGCAGGCGTCACAACGCGGGCATTACTCACTGCAATGGATGTGCCACTTGGACGCACTGCAGGTAATGCGCTTGAAGTACATGAAGTACTTGAGGTACTCGCCGGTGGCGGACCTTCCGATGTCATTGACCTGACAGTTGCTCTGGCTCGCGAAATGTTGGATGCAGCAACGAGCCAAGGCGCGCAACCAACTCGTGATCCTGCGGATGTTCTTAATGACGGAACTGCGATGGATGTGTGGCGCAAGATGATTAGCGCCCAAGGCGGAGACGTCGATGCCTACCTCCCTCTTGGTCAGCACAGCCACACGGTTGTAGCCGATTCCGATGGCTTTCTCACTCGCTTGGACGCTTTCCAGGTCGGTGTGGCCTCGTGGCGACTCGGGGCTGGCCGGGCACGTAAAGAAGATGCAATTGACATGGGGGCCGGCGTTCGCTGGCACGCAGTACCTGGTGAGGCTATTCATGCGGGGCAGCCACTATTTACCTTGCATACCAATGATGAAGCCCGCATAAAGAATGCGCTCGTCGCATTAAGTCAGGCGTTCAGTGTTGGCGCAGCTGATGACGTTCAACAGCGTCTACCACTCATAATCGATCGCATTGTGTAACTGAGTTGCTGCGCGTTAGCGCACCATCACACGAAAGAATGCGTACAGATATCGCTACGCTAAAGCCATGGCTGAATTCATTCTCAATCCCACGTTGATACCTGTCCCTGGCGGCAAAACAATTAGTGAATATATCGGACGAGTGAATTCACACGACGACGACGTATCCGTTGCAATCATGCAGGCACCGTCAGGATGGATTGAGCCTTACCAAACACCTGAGTTTGATGAATACACCATCGTGATTAGTGGTTCCGTTGTTGTGGAACACACGCATGGGAAATCAGTGATCAACGCTGGTCAGGCTTTTGTCTCGCATAAGGGTGAGCGAGTCCGCTACTCAACCACTGAAGACACACAATATGTGTCCGTATGTGTTCCGGCATTTTCACCGGACACTGTTAACCGTGAAGCAGAAAATCTTTCAGATTAAAGCGTGATGATTTTCAGTCTCTCGACAGAGGCTAATCCGAACTAAGTAACGGTTGAACTGCACTAGCTAATTCATCAAGCGCGATGCGCGAACTTGCACGCGCACCGTCGAGGTCATTGCTGTTGCACACAACTTCGAGGTAACACTTGATTTTTGGTTCCGTTCCACTCGGGCGCACAATCACTCGGGCTCGGGAGATGTCCTGTCGGCCAGCAAGGATAAATGTCACGCCATCCGTTGCAGGAAGATCTGGTGTTGCAATCGCTAAATCTCGAAATTCA
Organism: Actinomycetota bacterium; assembly: GCA_947448865.1. Taxonomy (GTDB): domain Bacteria; phylum Actinomycetota; class Actinomycetes; order S36-B12; family UBA5976; genus UBA5976. The sequence goes on along the minus strand of CANFOW010000013.1, from coordinate 34,623 downwards.
GAAATCTCAAATGACCCAAATTGGGTGATGTTATTTTTTCTCAGTCGGCCCATCACATCACTAACTTGGGCGACGCTATTCACTCTGACGGACACTTGGTCTGAGGTATGAAGCCCAAACTGTATGGCCAATTCATCAAGGACATCCCATGGTGTTCGTCCTTCATCTTTCAGCGCTGCCATCATTTCCAAAACAAAAGTTGCCGCCGAGACTCCGTCTTTATCACCAACATATTTTGGATTAACGCAATATCCAAGCGCTTCTTCATACCCGAAGATGAGGTCATCCACCCGGGACACCCATTTAAATCCGGTCAACGTCGCCACGTAATCAAGTTGTGCAGCACGAGCTATTTGTTCCATCAGCATTGACGAAACAATTGAGCTTGCAAATGCGCCGCGAAGTTCTTGCCCAGCTCTGCGAGCACGCTCGATTACCCACCAGGCAAGCAATGCACCCACTTGATCGCCGTGCAAAGTTTTCCAGTCACCTTCACCAATCGGCAAAGCCACGGCAAGTCGATCCGCGTCGGGATCATTTGCAAGTAGCACATCCGCGTGATGCACATTTGCGGCTGCAATCGCTAAATCAAGTGCGCCCTTTTCCTCAGGATTGGGAAATGCCACCGTGGGAAATCGAGGATCCGGATCGCGTTGTTCGATAACAGCGATGGGCTCCTTGAAGTCAGTCGCGACACACGCTTCGCGAATTGTCTCCCATCCCACACCATGCATCGCGGTGTATACGCTCACGACATCGCCGCGTTGCTCGGAAGTTGTGGGTCCCATATGAATCGGAACAGCAAGCGATGCGATGTAGCGAGCCTCAACATCGGCAGATACAACGGTGAAGTCTCGTACTCGAGGAATTTGAGTTACATCAAGCACTTGACGAATTCGTGCGGAAATTTCTTTATCCGCTGGTGGAACAATTTGCCGACCATCGCCTAGGTAAACCTTGTAGCCATTGTCTTGTGGCGGATTGTGACTTGCTGTCACCATAATTCCAGCGCAACACTCTTGATCTCGAATTGCGAATGCTAATACTGGTGTTGGTACAAAATGATCAAACACGATTGGCTTAAATCCTGCGGCAGCCAATATGTCTGCAGAATCGTGTGCAAAGACAACGCTATTAAATCGTGCATCGTAACCAATGACTACTGAACTGCCCATCAAACCTTGATCGGCCAAATAGTGTGCAAGGCCAGCGGCAGCTTGCATGACCACGACACGATTCATCCGATTAGGTCCAGCGCCGAGTTTGCCGCGAAGACCTGCTGTTCCAAACTCCAATGGTGAACTAAATGCATCTTGCAATTCAGCCAGCGCGCTTGCATCGTCCTGGGCTGCAGCCATGAGCTCTAGCATTTGAGATTGAGTAAGAGGATCTGGGTCTTGAGCAATCCACGCCTTAGTGGCTTCGGCAAGTGCAGGAGAAAGGGACATAGTGCATTGTTTCACGGGTTGCCCTGACATTTTATGAGTGCTTATTTCATGCCTCTGTATGCATTAGTGAATACACTTATGTAGTGGTTCAAACTGACCGAAAGCGTGCACCCCAGGCTCGTCTGGCGCGCAATCACGCCCGAGTATTAGAGGCCGCAGCACTTTCTGCATCGCAGTCGGGACCAATTGGTTTAAGTTTTCTTCGCGTAGCCAACATTGCCGGCTTATCACGTAGACCAATCCAAGATCGTTTTAACGACGTCAGCGAATTATCGTGCGCGTTATGGAAAGACCTCGTTGGACCTGAACTGATTACAAGTTTCACACATGCTATTGATGCGGCTGGGCTACTGGAAAAACCGCAAAACGTAGAAGAGTTTGTAAAAGCATGTCAACGTTTTCAAAAAGCCGATCATTTGCTTTTAGCCGCAATGGAACTTTTTCTAGACTCGCAATTTGATAAACAGCTCCAGAAAACAATTAGCGAAACCCTCAAGCCGTGGTACGAGTCATTGTGCACACCTAGTGCTGCAAATAATCCGGCACTCGCTGCTCGGCGCGCATGGGTTATTTTGATGGGCTTGGGAATCATGCTGTATTCCCACAGTCCCGGTTCACGCGATTTAGATTGTGACTGGATTTATCGTGAACACGCAAGAGCACTCGAGGAAAATTACCAACCACAGGAATTGCCGGAATTTGAGGCGTCACATCTCGACTCAATAACGCAAGTCAACACAGGTGATTCGCTTCTTGATGCGCTGGTGGATGCAGTATTGCGGCACGTGGCTCAAGAGGGATACCTGCACGCAAGTGTAGAAAAAATTGTGACAACGGCTAACTGTTCGCAAGGTGCATTATTTAGCCGCTTCGCCACCAAGAAAGATCTATTCCTAGAAGCAACGCGTCTTCAAAATGAAACGGCACTCGTTGCGAATGAAGAGTACATGCAACGAATCGAGAGAGATTACGGCCGTGACATCGCAGAATCCGTAGCGATTCGGGAATTCCAGAAACCTGGACGTGAATTACAGCGCGCCTTATTACTCGAGCAAATGCGTCTCACTTGGCACGATGAAGATTTGTTGGACAAACAAGCGGCAACGGTCCAAGCGTTTTATGATTCACACGAAACCAAGACGTTAGTTCCAGATCCAGACAGATACCGAGCTCTCACACATATCGGCTTGGCTCTGGGTCTTGGCGCTACAGCACTTCCGGTGATTGACAGCGAAAGTTGGAAGTTACCTTTTGACGTTGTGGCTGCGCACTTAGACTTGCTCTAACCTTTCGAGGATTTCGGCGTTAAACGGCTTGGTAACCGCGAGATTTTGGTTACATAAGGATTTTGGTTCCACTATGTGAACCGGACCCGAACGGATGCTCACAAACATCTGTTTTTTGTCTAAGAATCGTCAAAATAGTGATGTGTGTATTTTTATTCCCCTAAGATTTACACAACACAAACATTGGAGTTTTCATGTTGCGCAAAGTGGTGGGGGCAGCCTCCGCCTTGGCATTGTCTATCGGTCTGGGCCTAGCCCAAGGTGGACCAACATCAGCAATTGGACATGCGTGTCCAGCGGATTCAGATCGCATTTATCTTCTCAACGGTAAGGATGGTGCAGTCCAATACGTACTTTTGGCGAATGGTTGTGACCACACCCCGATAACTATGGATGATTTCCAAGAGAGTCAGTCAAATTCAAATTTTCCAAACAAACAGTTATTCCCGATTGGTGATGATGGAGGTTCCCTCTTTATCGATCCATCAAATAACTGGTTGTACTACGGAGCCTCTCAGGGGGAAAAGGTTAATGGTTCTGACGGAGGCATGTTGTCGAAAGTCTCTCTAACTGGCGAGCTTCGCAACAGTGCGCCTATTGGCACTGCACTCTGTGTTGGACAATCGCAACTTCTTAAAGTGGGCAATTCATTTACTTGTCCAAAAATATGGAACTTCAACTTTCCATGGGGTATTGCGCTAGATCCCAAAACCAAAACAATTTATATGGCTGATTACCACGCCATTGACGGTTCTGGGGAAGGACAGGTGTTTAAGCTAACTCCAACCAACCCAAAGCAGAAGCCCAAATGCAACCCGTGTTCCGACTTCAATTCAACGTCCCTTCGCATTCCAGCGGGTCCGAATGGTGCGGGTCCAAACGGACTAACACTTGATACTCAGAATGGGCGAATATATCTGACGGAGGATCGAACTGATATTGCAGACCCTATCTACGACAACACTGATTATCCTCGTGCGGGAGGTATCTCCTGGATTCCTACTTCAAGTAAAGACATTTCGGGGCTTGTAAGTACCAGTGAAAGCCATATCGCCTCGCCAAACTTTTTGGTGGTGGATAAGGCAATCACACCAAACAAAGTGTTTTGGACTAACTTCGACATGACAGATGGCACCTTAAATGGTGTGCTCAAGTATGGCGTGTCATGGGCGAATCTGCTCTGCTCAACGGGGGAGCCGCCTGTGCGTCCATGTAGTGGAGACTTCGACTTTTCAAATCGAACAACGAGTGGTAACCACGTAATTCCAAGTTCAAGTAATCCCGAAGGAATTACCCTCGATGAGTACAGTCAATTGCTCTATTGGACTGACGGCAAAGGTCTTTACGTCACGGATTTGAACGGTGTGAGCTGGCCAACAACTCCGTCTGGCGCGAACTCGTTTACGACGATTGACGCCACTGGAGTCCAGGGCAGATCCACGACCGTAGAAACGTTAACCCTGTCAGCGGCTAGTAATGCTGTCATTGGTGATGTGATTACGGTCAAAGGTGTAGTTCCCGAAGAATACAACGGAACTTTCGTCGTGACGGCAGTTTCCAACACTGCGCCGTTTACAGTGTCCTATAAGCAACCAAACGCCGAAGGTACAACTGACGCCCAATCTTCAGCTGGATCCGTGTCATTGCCTTACAACAAAGTCAGCACATCAACCACTGAGATCTTTGCAGGATTCAGGTCAAATAATGGTCAAGGCGCACTTATTGGCAACGCATTTAACGACATCGCATATGCAAGTAAGCCCCATACGGCTGTGCAAGCCACAGATGCCGGAAGTCACCTCCCGACCACCGCGTTTGCCTCAATCACTGGGTTCACTAAGGCCAGTGCCAAGGTGCCGTTCTTGAATACCACCAAGGGAAAGAAGCTCACTTGCGTTTCACCAGTGTGGGAAACGGATCGCAGTTGGGCGAAGTACTACGACGCGCCTCGCACTGTCACCTACCAGTGGTACAAGGATGGCGTAGCGATTCCACTTGCTACTGCTGCTGCTTATACAGTTCCGAAGCTTAAAACAGTGGTGACGTTGAATTCCTACTACTCGTGCAAGGTGACAGCAACCAACTTCATTGGTAGCACCACCGTAGAAAGCGCAACGTCAATTAAGTCAATCAAGTAGTCATTCAACACTTCTTGACTCAAATAAGTCGGGGCGGACCTTTTAATTAAGGTTCGCCCCGACTTATTTTTAAATTTCTCTATCGCATTTTTGAGCTAGGTCGTTTTATTCCGTGACAAATTCCTGTTCATCAAATACGGGCGGAATATGAGCACTGCAGGTTATTTCTTGAGGCTGGCCTCAATGTCTTTACGAAGCGCATCCGGTGTGGTGCTAGGTGCATAACGCTTAACGGTGGTTCCATCTGCAGCTACGAGGAACTTCGTAAAATTCCATTTAATTCCTGAACCTAATAAACCACCAGCGCGAGACTTTAAGAATTGAAAAACTGGATTTGTTTTTGGGCCATTAACATCTACTTTTCCTGCCATAGGAAATGTGACTCCGAAATTGATTTGGCAGAACTCTTCTATTTCGTTGTTATCGCCTGGTTCTTGGTGAGCGAATTGATCACAAGGAAATCCAAGTACTACTAATCCAGCATCTTTGAACTCTTCATGGAGTTTCTGAAGTCCTTCATACTGCGGTGTGAAACCGCATTTACTTGCAGTGTTAACGATCAGCAACGGCTTACCCGCCACCGTTGAAAGCGGAACAGCATTTCCGTGAATGTCTGTGTATGTCAGGTCATAAATTGTTGAAGGCTGGCTCATGTCTCCATACTCGCCCCGTCTGCCGGAAGCAGCAACTCGATAAGTGAACGTCAGCCTAGGAGAGGTCGAATTTCAACTTTGCGATTGCATGCCTTCGAGCCCGCTGCGGCTAATTCTTTGGCAATGTCCAAAGTTGGGGCCTCTATTAGCCAAAAGCCGCTGACATATTCTTTGTTGTCAAAAAGCGGGCCATCGGTCCAGATTCCCGCATCTTTTCTATTGTCGATAACCGTCGCAGTCTCGGGTGAATCTATTCCACACGCGATAATCCAATGACCATCAGCTTGTAGCTTTTCATTAAATACGTCGATGGCGGCAGATTCGTCTGTTGTGGCTGAACGAGTGGTGTCGTCGATAACGCAAATTAAAAATCTCATTCTTTACTTCCTACTGATCGTTACGGAGTTTTCGCGGTCAGACTTGGGGCGTTTTCGAAATAGATAACAGATTGAACCATGATGTGGTCAGATCCTCTGTAATTATTATCGAACGATCCATCTTTCTTAAGATTCAAGGCGACGGCATAGACATCGGCACGCAAACCTTTACCTCGATACATGATGTAATCAATTCGCACAGGGTTTTTCGACATAATTGGTTTCTTTGGCCATCCCGACATGTTGCTTTTTGTGTACGACGTTGTGTATGCCTTGAAATTGAATTTCAAATCATCTGGGGCCGCATCAAAAGAATCAGTCCATCCAGCCTTTTGCAATTGATAGGCCATTCCACGCGGCTCGCGTGCTTCAAAAGAGTTGAAGTCACCCATCAATACCATCGGTGTACCAACGAGATCAGATTTCTTATTAAGCGCCTTTGCCCACTTCGTTAGCGCTGCACCGACTTTTGCCCGATCAGCTTTACCTGCAGGATTTGTTTCATTGTTTAAGTGCACACTAATTGCTAAAAATGTTCCAGTGCCATTGAGTCCCTGTAAGTACGCCCAACTAAATTCTCGCTTAGGTGCGTAACGTAGTCCTGGAACAATATCTCCAAGTACACCCTGGCCGGCGGACGGTAAACCATTAGGCAACATCAGTTGTTTAACAGTTTTGGTCTTGAACAAAATGTGAGCCGAATGTATACAGTGCGAAGCAGTGCTACACGTGTTTGATTGAATTTGAGCAGAAGAATATCCACCAGGTTTTACGAGATCCTGTAAATCGTTCCAATGTCGGATTCGTTTTCCGTCTACAACAACCCACAAGGCCGTTGCTTCTTGAACTGCGACAATATCTGCGTTTGATTCATTGATGGTTCGGCCAATTGCAAGCCTGCGTTTATTCCATGCAGGCACTTCAGTGTTGGTTGGCTTAGCAACGTTGTATGTCGAAAATGTGAGCGATGGGACCGTCGGAATTGTCGGGGTCGGTGAGGGTGAGGGTAAAGCTACTTGCGATGGAGTGATCACGGGTGTTGGCGACACAGTCGGAACGACAATCAGTTTCGCTGGCTTTTGGGCGGAACTTGCCGTTAAGGTCGCGAGCACAGTACTTGCAACAATGGCAGTAATACCTAGTCTGGGACCAGAGCGCACTCGCTTGTGTGGCACAGACATAGGTTTAACGGTACAGGTTTTTCGGTTGCACTCCGTTCACGCTCCTGCACCAGGATTGCGAAAAACCTTGTATTTACTGAGTTTTTTAGAGCCCGTGTGCGGTTTTTAACACTTACTGAATAATGGCTCGAGCCTGGCCCTGATAGGCCAAGTAGCCGCGCTGAATGGCGATGTGATCAGCAATGTATTTTGCATCGTGCCAGACACCCCAAAGGAATGGCGAACCCCTTCGAGACAACCAGGCCAGGCCAAGGAAATAGACGCCAGGCTCGGTGGATACTCCACGTTGGTGTCGAGGCTTACCTTGCGAATCCACGGCATCAACCTGTAGCCAGCTGTAATCCACACTAAAACCGGTCGCCCAGATAATCGATGTAATACCAGATTGCGCAATGTCGAGTTCAAGAATCGGATTCAAGACACATTCCGGTGTTGGTCCGAATACTCGAGCTTCTGGTTCTTCGGGAAGATCTAACCCATTGCGGGCAATGAACTCGTCAGCTTCATCAAGGACAGATAAATAATTCGCATCACCTTTTGCGATGTTGTCTGCAAGGTCGTTGCGAAAATGAATCACACCATCTTTAAACGAATCGGTAAGTCCAACAAGTGTTATGCCACTTGCAGCAAGGTTTCTAAAATCAACAGTGCGTCCACCGTTGGCTCCGCTAACTGCGATGGTCACGTGCTCAGCACCAGCCGGTGGCGTAGAGAGCTCCCATTTGCCCAGCACACCAAGCCACCACACATTGTCCCGGCCACGGTAACGACGTGGCGGCCGATCATGCGCACCAACAGACAGGTACACAGTTCGACCTGCCTTACGGAGCTCGTCTGCAATTTGGACACCGGAGGATCCAGCACCAACTACTAATACCGCGCCAGTTGGTAATTGATCGGGATTGCGGTACGACGAAGAGTGAATCTGTGTCAGACCAGCGCTATCTGGAATGACAGCAGGAATTAATGGCTTTTGAAATGGGCCGGTTGCTGCAACAACGTAACGCGCGTTATAAACACCATCAGACGTGTCGACAATAAAGCCAGCGCCACTATCGTGCTTAGTAACTGACTTCACTTCGACGCCTTCGCGAATTGGGGCGTTGTACTTCTTGGCATACGCGACCAGGTAATCAACGAACTGTTGCTTTGTCACAAAAGCATCCGGATCTGTATCTGGGAACTCAAGGCCGGGAAAACGATCGTGCCAGGCTGGTCCATTTGCGACGAGAGAATCCCAACGCTCGGAACGCCAGCGTTCTGCAGTGCGATGACGCTCAAGAACAACGTGTGAAACACCACTAGCTGTCAGGTGCTCACTCATGGCAATGCCAGCTTGCCCACCGCCGACTACCAGTACTTCAACGTCGCGATCTGACATGTGTGACCTCCAGATAATCTCGGCATTAATGTGCGGCTATGCCTTGCGACCACTCTGACCGATTAAGTGAATTCGTTCAAGCCGAATAAGAGTCCTCTTTGATTCGAATTAATCGATTCAATCAGAATCTATTCCCACAATGGAATGTCGCTGATTCTGGAACTGTCGAGCATGCCCCCTGATAAACCAGTTCAAATACACACTCGTTAAGGCCGCCCACCAGCACCAAATTGATGGCATTCCATACGAGGCCCAGAGCGAAATGAGGCCAACAGCAACTGCATTAACCACGCCCCAGATGACTAGCTCGCGGTGACTGGATAACAGTGTGACCGCACAGGTTGCAACTATGTAGAGAATTCCAACCAGCACCGGCTCCGCAGGAAAAGTGAAAGCCACGCAGTGGGGCTCGGCAATCGCAGTAATGTCACCCCGTACTAGACGCCACATGTGCCATGAAGAATTGACCAACCCAAGCAACCAGACAACAAGTATGAGCATGCGTCTAACGGGCTGAGTTTCCATGCGTCTAATCGCTAGCGGAATGTATGCCGGCCATAACACAAATGCGATGAATTCATAAAGAATGGTCGCGGGGTGGGCAATGCCACTGCCGAGCTTTCCCAGAAGGCCCCACCACATAAGTGCCGAAGAAAGATTGTGCACCACGAAAATTGCTGGTATCAGCACCAGCATCGTTGCATCAGGGTTTCGATTGCGACGAATTGTGTCTATTGCAATGAAACCAGTTACGACCGCCGCAGCAAGATCAACTTCTGGGGATAAACACACATAAGCAATGTCTCACACAACAGAAGTCCTGCCGGTTCGCCGAACCGTACCTCAAGCGTCAAGATGATGATCCAGCGTTGAACCGTGCGCGAGAGGGGAGTTGAACCCCTACGCCCTTGCGGGCACTGGCACCTGAAGCCAGCGCGTCTGCCTATTCCGCCACTCGCGCGCAGGGCAACGCTATCACCCATAAATACTGGCCTCAAAATGCTCACAATCTCGATATTCGGATGGCTAATTGCCCAAGTAAACTAGAACTCTGTAACGGTCGAGAGGTGTGAAGCAGCAATGGGCATTCTCAATAATCTCGAAGCCAAGCTCGATAAATTCGTCAATGGCTCGTTTTCCAAGGCCTTTAAGTCTGTCGTTGAGCCTGTTGAATTAGCTGCGGCACTTCAGCAAGAACTTGATTTGCGCGCTGAGTCTGTTTCAGGGCAAACCGTTACTCCGAACATCTTCATCTTTTCGCTTAGCCCCGCCGACCATGAGCGGTTTTCGCAGTACTTCACAACTTTACGAAGTGAGCTTGCTACCGTAGCCAACTCGTATGCAGCGCAGCAACGATATACAACTGTCGATCGCCCGGTGATTTCCTTTTCCGAAGACAGGGAACTTGAAACTGGAGTTTTTCGCATAACAAGCACGTCAGGTCCAGCAGGTTCAACTATGACTGATGAAGTTGATCTTGAACTGACGCCTCAGGTTCCAATGAATGCGATCTTGCGTGAATCGACTCCAAAGCTTGTGACCATTTCTGGCGCAGAATTCGCGTTAACGAAATCTGTGTCGACGATTGGACGTGGTGATACAGCAGTAATTCGTATTGAAGATCCAGGTATCAGTCGAATACATTGCCACATTGTTTTGGGAAGCGATGTCATTATTAAGGATCTCGGTTCAACTAATGGCACACTCGTCGATGGACACCGCATAAGTGAAACAATTCTTCACGATGGGTCGATTATTAAAATCGGTGCAACAACACTGACCTATAAGAGTCGGTGACACTATGTCTGAGTTGCTTCTTAGTATTTTTCGCATTGGATTTCTGCTCGCGCTCTGGTGGTTTGTCTTTACAGTCGTCTCGGTTTTGCGCCGGGACTTACAAGCGCCTCGCGATGCAAAGCCACTGACGCCTGCTCGATCTAGCAAGGCACCAAGCCCGCGTCCATCTCTTCGATCGCGCAAAACGTCTACCAAGCTCGTTATCACCGAAGGCACTTTGCAAGGCACGGTCATCCCACTTGGTACTTCGACAATTGTGATCGGCAGAGCACCGGATGTGGCTGTCGTGCTTGAAGATGATTTTGTGAGCACGCATCACGCACAACTCACGCCGCGTGGGACTCATTGGATTGTTGAAGATCTGGGTTCAACAAATGGAACCTGGATTGATCGCACTCGCGTCACGTCGCCAACTGTGTTGCAGTCGGGACAAACGTTGCGAATTGGTCGCACAAGTATGGAGCTGGGATCATGACGACTCCCATGCTTCGATTTGCCGCACGTTGTGACATTGGAAAGATTCGAAAGAACAACGAGGATTCTGGCTACGCCTCTCACGATCTACTAGTCGTAGCCGATGGCATGGGTGGTCACGAAGCAGGTGAACTAGCCAGTGCAGCAACAGTTGCGGCAATTGTGCAAGCCGCCGCTAATTTTGAAGAAGTTGATCAGGTACTCGAGCTGTTATCTGATGCCGTCATCACTTCGGGTGAATATATCGCTGATGTGGTTGCGGCTAATCGTGAGTTCGCCGGAATGGGCACCACGATGACAGCATTAGCATTTCGCGCGGATCGCATCGCTGTTGCACATGTCGGTGACTCACGTGCTTACTTGCTTCGTGATTCTCATTTACAACAAATGACTAAGGACCACACATTCGTTCAAACACTTGTTGATGCAGGTGAAATAACTCGCGAGCAAGCCGCAGTTCATCCGCGTCGCAACTTAATGATGCGCGCCATCGACGGTATTCACGCAGTTGAAGTCGACTTGTCAGTTCGTGAAGCACACGTCGGTGATCGATTTCTTTTGTGCAGCGATGGTTTATGCGGTGTGATTTCTGATTCTGTTATTCAAGAGTGTCTTTCTGTAGCGGATCTGACAAACGCAGTAACTGCACTTATCGATGCTGCGCTTGATGCTGGTGGACCCGACAATGTCACCGTCATTGTGGCCGACTTAATTGACACCGGAATTGAATCCGACCCAGTTATAGTTGGAGCCGCAGCCGATGTTGATACCCATCGCAGACTCCCTGGTGTGAGTTTTCCTGAGGAAGCGACACTCATTCCAAGTGAAGTTCCCCATGTAATAACTAACCGACGCCGTCAATTGATCACTGCGCTTGTGACACTCAGTGTCGCCGCAGCAGGGATTGCAGTTGGACTCTGGTGGCTAGCGAACCAATGGTTTGTTGGGGTTTATCCAGCAACCAAAGCGGTTGCGATTTACCAGGGTATCCCTGTGGCTGGTCTTTCCAAATTGATTGAAGTTAGCGCAGTTAACTCAGATGATTTACCTGACTATGAACGCAACCAAGTTATTGGAACAATTTCATCAGCATCATTAGCCGATGCGCATTCCACAGTCAGTCAACTCTCTGCTCGAGTATTAGCCTGCAAAACTGCGCCAACGTCACCTGGCTGTCCGGCGGTTTCACCGTGACAGAGCTCGCTCTGAAATACCGAGTCTCCACGCGGCGTTCGGCAGAGTTGGGGTTACTGGTCGGTGCCTGGCTTCTCGGAGTATTCGCTTGGGTCTTAGTTGACAGTGCGACTGGTTCAAGCAGTTTCGGTGGTTGGACTTCGCTTGTAAGTGCTGGCGTTCTCATGTTGATAGCGCACAGTGTTATTCGTTGGCAGGTTCCTTTTGCGGATCCGATTATTTTTCCGATTGCATGCGCCTTGAACATGCTTGGGCTTGCGATGATTCATCGACTAGACATTGCCAACGCTGTTCGGGCACAAGCAAATGGAAGTCCCAAGCCAACACCAGACGTGTACTTGCAAATCACATGGATGGCAATCGGACTTGTGATATTTATGGGTGTGCTCATCTCGGTGCAAGATCATCGACGATTGCAGCGGCTCACGTGGACAGCAGGATTCACGGGAATTATTTTGTTGTTCCTTCCGCTCTTACCATTTGTCGGAACTGTTATCAACGGCGCACGATTATGGATTCACGTTTTAGGTTTTACATTTCAGCCAGGTGAAATTGCCAAAGTTGCGCTCACAATATTTTTTGCTGGATTTCTCGTCACTCGTCGGCACTCGCTGTCGTTAGTTCAAACTCAACTTTTCGGCATTGGGGTTCCTCGCGCCAAGGATGTTGGTCCACTGGTCTTAACGTGGGTAGTTGCGCTCATGGTTCTGGTGCTTGAGCGAGATCTTGGAACATCGCTCTTGTTCTTTGGTTTGTTTATTGTGATGCTGTATGTCGCGACCGCACGTCGATCGTGGGTACTCATTGGAACTTCGTTACTGGCTGTCGGTGGCTACTTCGCCTACCTTGCATTTGGGCATGTGAGGATTCGTTTTGATGTGTGGCTACACCCATTCGCTGATGCAAGTGGAAATGGCTTTCAAATCGTGCAGTCGTTGTACGGCTTGGCAAACGGCGGTTTGTTTGGCACTGGTTGGGGGAAGGGTTATCCGCAACTTGTTCCTTTTGCAAAAACGGATTTCATTACATCCGCTCTGGGAGAAGAGCTCGGGCTGGCTGGCTTAGTTGCGATTTTGTTGATGTACGCGATTCTTGTTGAGCGCGGAGCACGTGCTGCAATTGCTACTCGTGATCCTTTTGGCAACTTGCTCGCAATCGGATTAACTACCGTTCTTGGACTTCAAACTTTTATTGTGATGGGTGGGGTCACGCGCCTTATTCCGCTCACAGGATTAACCACTCCCTTTTTGTCGTATGGGGGTTCTTCCTTAGTGGCGAATTATTTGATCCTCGCGATTCTGGTGCGTGTTTCTAATTCAGCGCGACAACCAGATCTGACGACTGCTCAAGCAAGTGATGGTGAGTCGTGAATCGTCAAATCAATCGCGTGACCGCGGGTCTCATTTTTTTGCTACTTGCTTTGATTGCGAACGTATCTTTTATTCAAGTTTTTGATGCAAAATCATTGCGAAGTCAACCCGGTAATCAACGCGTTTTACTCACTGAGTATTCACGTGAGCGTGGACCGATTTTATTGTCGAGCACGCCGGTTGCTCAATCGACCGCAACAAAAGATGCGCTGAAGTTTTTAAGGTCGTATCCCAAAGGTGCTGCTTATGCACCTGTCACAGGTTTCTACTCAATGGTTTACGGAGCAACTGGAATTGAGGGTCGTGAAAACGATGTCCTTGCGGGAAATGACAGTCGATTTTTCGTAGATCGCCTTCAGCAAATGTTTGCGAACAGAAAACCACAAGGTGGAGCTGTCCGTCTCACGATAAATGCTGACGCACAACTTGCAGGATTTAAAGCGCTTAATGGCAGAACCGGCGCAGTTGTTGCCCTAGATCCCACAACGGGCGCGATTCTCGCACTTGTGTCGTCGCCGTCTTTTGATCCGAACACCTTGTCTAGCCATGACGCAAAAACCATTCAAGAAACGTACGACGTTCTTAATGCGGATCCGAATAAGCCGATGCTCAATCGTCCGCTTGCTATGACTTTGCCACCCGGTTCGACATTTAAACTCGTGACGGCTGCAGCGGCTCTTGAATCCGGAAATTTTGCTGCCGATTCAGTATTGCCGGGACCAGCGAGTTTAGATCTGCCGCAAACGTCAAGCTCGATTGGTAACTGGACAGGTAAGGCATGTGGGCCTGATGACAAAACCACTTTGAAAGATGCGCTTGCTATGTCATGCAACACTGCTTTTGCATGGCTTGGGATGAAGATCGGGGCAAATGCAATCGAGGAGCAGGCTAAGAAATTTGGTTTTGAGTCGTCGTTTGATGTTCCTATGACAGCTGCGACAAGTCACTTTCCATCGAATCTCAATGAACCACAAACCGCAATGAGTGCCATTGGGCAGTATGACGTGCGTGCGACTGCGCTTCAGATGGCAATGGTGGCTGCTGGAATCGCAAATGACGGCGTTGTGATGCAGCCTTATCTGGTCGCACAAATACTTGGGCCTGACCTATCTGTTTTACAAAATACTTCACCGCGGGCCGTCAGTCGCGCTATGTCATCCGAGAATGCAGCCATCCTGCGGTACATGATGGTCAACGTCGTCAGCCATGGCACCGGCTCCAATGCTCGGATTGCGGGTGTGGAAGTAGGCGGCAAAACTGGCACCGCAGAAAATGCACCTGGCGAATCCGCCCACGCGTGGTTTGTTGGTCTAGCACCAGCTCAAAATTCTCAGGTCGTTGTGGCAGTTGTTCTTGAGCACGGTGGAGGGGCAACGGAAGTGAGCGGCAATGCGCTCGCTGCGCCGATTGCCAGAGCCGTGATGCGGGCAGTCTTAGGTAGATAGTGAACAATAGAAGTGCACAACAATGCACACAGCATGTAAGGAGAAATCGTGGCCGAGTTCACTCGACTAGGTGACCGATACGAAATTGGTTCGGTTATCGGACGCGGCGGTATGGCTGAAGTGTACGAAGCAACTGATAGTCGGCTCAATCGTCGGGTCGCTATTAAAGTGCTTCGTGGCGACCTGGCTCGCGATCCGCTTTTTATTGAACGCTTTCGTCGTGAGGCACAATCCGCTGCTGGTCTGAACCATCCCAATATCGTTGCGGTGTACGACAGCGGCGAAGACTTTGTTGGCGACGTCCACATTCCTTACATTGTGATGGAGTTTGTTGATGGTGTGACACTGCGTCACATGTTGCACAATGGTCCGCGTATTTTGCCTGAGCGTGGACTCGAACTTATGGCTGGCGTTTTAGCTGCCCTAGATTATGCCCATCGCCACGGAATTATTCACCGCGACATAAAGCCAGCGAACGTCATGATCAACGCGCATGGTGACGCCAAGGTCATGGATTTCGGGATTGCGCGTGCGGTGAGTGATGCTGCAACAACAGTTACTTCAACGAGTGCGGTCATGGGCACCGCCCAATACCTCTCGCCTGAGCAGGCTCGCGGCGAAGTGGTCGATGCTCGTAGTGACATATATTCTGCAGGCTGCGTACTTTTCGAATTGCTCACAGGAGTTCCGCCATTCACAGGTGACACACCTGTGTCAATTGCTTATCAACATGTGAATGAACATCCAAAGTCTCCGTCTCAACTTGATCCGTCGATTCCAAGCACTATTGACGCCATTGTCATGCATGCATTAGCGAAGCATCCAAGCCAGCGCTATCAAACAGCTGGGGACATGCGGGCAGATGTTGAACGAGCAATTGCTGGTATGCCTATTAATGCTCCAACTCTTCACGCCGCACAACATGTAGATACGAATGCGCCTACTGCTGCAATCGCTCGCGTGCCAGCACCAACTACTGTCATACCAACAACGGCGGGTGCACCTGTAATGGTTCAGCAACGAGAAAGCAAGAAGCTCAAGGCGGGATGGGTTGCAAGTGTTATTGCAGTCATCGGGGCTGCTGCCTTGTTATTTGTTTTAGGAAACCAACTATTCGGTGGCAAGCCAACGACTGTTACTGTTCCAAAACTCACCGGAATGACAATTCAAGAAGCGACAACAGCACTGACAAATTCGCAACTTGTTTTAGGAACTCAGACTCCGAAGGCCGACGATAATGTCCCCAAAGGTGAAATTATTGGTCAGGATCCCGCATCTGGGGAAACTATTGAAGCAGGTCAAGCAGTTAATGTTTTTGTCTCAAACGGCAAGGAACAAACTACGGTTCCTGACTTAGTGAACTTAGCAACGCAAGCAGATGCGGCATTTGCACTTAAAAACGCTCGACTTGTTTTGGGTAAGGTGACCCAACAGGATTCTTCTGAACAACCGGGAACGGTTCTCTCGCAAAGTGTTCCTGCGAACTCCCAGATTGATGTGGGTACGGTTATTGACATTGTGGTGTCCTCGGGCAAGACCGCGGTTCCTGACGTCATGGGCAAAACAAAAACCCAGGCGAGAAATGACCTGATTAATGCGGGATTCCTCGTTGATGTGATCACCGAAGTAAGTGACACGGACACCCCCGGTACCGTCATTGCGCAAACACCACTTGGTCAAGCACTTGCGATGAAGGGTACGACGGTGACGATCACGATTGCTATCGCGCCAACGACGTCACCTAGTCCCACCGCTACTCCATAAGGGAATCAGGCAAAAACCATGACACGAATTTTGGTCATTGATAATTACGACAGTTTCGTTTACAACATCGTGCAATACCTTGCTCAGCTTGGTGCGAAAGTGGACGTACGCCGTAATGACGAAGTGACCATAGATGATGCGCGTCATTACGACGGTATTTTGTTATCTCCTGGACCAGGCGAACCTAGGGATGCTGGAGTCTGTATTGACGTCATTAAACAACTCGGCGGACAGATTCCCATTTTTGGCGTGTGTCTTGGTCATCAAGCTATCGCTGAAGCATTTGGTGGAGTTGTCTCGCGGGCTCCGGAACTGTTGCATGGAAAAACCTCGCTTGTTTTCCATCAACATGCAGGCGTGCTCGCGCAAAGCAATTCACCATTTACGGCAACCCGTTATCACTCATTAGCCGTTGAACGCGAATCTGTTCCTGATGAACTAGAAATCACTAGTGAAACTGAAAGTGGTGTGATCATGTCAATCCGTCATCGCACTCTGGACATTGAGGGTGTGCAGTTTCATCCTGAATCAGTTCTGACTGAAGGTGGTCACCAAATGCTCGCTGAGTGGCTTATGCGTTGTGGCGATACTGAAGCGCGAAATCTTGCAATTGGTTTAGCGCCAGTTATTCCTAAATCTTAAGAAAACTCTTGAGTTACTTAGATTCTGGATTGTTTGAAATTCTTAATGTCTATTGAGCGAGTGCGCCTTGCCAAGCAGGAATGGTCACTTCTTGGTTTATAGAAACTTTCCAACCCAATCCAAGCGAATCAACATACTGTTTGTAAACCTGGACACCAGGTTCAGCATCAAGCGAATGTTGTAAGTCAGCAACATTCCCAAGCGCGATGACTTTGAACGGTGGGCTATAGACCCGACCTTGTAGAAGCAAGGTATTTCCGACACAGCGAATTGCCGATGTCGAAATAATGCGCTGGTCCATAACCTGGATACCAGTTGCTCCTCCATGCCACAAAGCGTTCACAACCGCTTGGACGTCCTGTTGATGCACCACGAGATCATCGGGTCCAACTCCGGCAGGAAGTGGCTGCCCAAGTTGACGTGGGGCATCATTGAGTTCAATTTCCAGAGCCGAGCCGGTCTGACTTTTTAGTCCGGCAGAAGTTTCCAGGACGCTAATTTTGCGAATGAGTGCTGGATCCACGCGTTTTGCAGTGATTGTGTCTACTTGGCTTTGCAGGTCTGCAACTTTGCTCGTGAGCGCAGCTACGTGATTCGCTCGGGCAATAACTAGCCCGCGAAGGTCTTCAACACCACCGGTACGAATGTTTGTCCCTTGCGCCGTTAAATTGCTCGCCACAAACAAGAATCCCGCTATAGCAGCGACTACAGCTGAGACGAATGTGCGCGTGCGTCGACTTATTGCCATGGGTTTATCCACAAGGTTTTCCACAGCTGGGGAGAAATTACACCCATGTTATTTATTGCGTCATCGCCACCGGGTTGCAAGGACAAAGCCCACGCCAATAAAGCCAAATCCGATCAAAACGTTAACCAGGTTATTGAAGTCCTTCATAACAGGCACTTGATTACCGGCTAAATAAAACACGACTATCCACAGCAGTCCCAAGAGAAACATTGTCACCATCAGTGGGGCTAACCATCGTGGATTGCCGATCTTTACCGAAGTCGGTACTGGACTCGGGGGAGGCGTAAATGCAGGTTGCTTGGACTTGCGGCGCTTTGATTCAGGCATGGCTCTACTTTACCTACTTTGTTTCATGGTTCTGGGCAACAGGTCGCACACTTGTGTCATTATCCAAAAGGATGAGAACTCAAGAATTGAATTATCTGTTGGTCACGATACAGAACTGCGAGAACCAACACCATGGCCACTATGGCAATTCCTAGCCATTCGATTCTAGGATTTCGCGACTTACGGGCTGTCAACATCAGCCAAGCAATAAGTGCACCCGTGGCAGCTCCACCAAGATGAGCTCGCCAATCAATGCCGGACGAGAAAAACCCGATCGCGATGTTAATTGCGAATAAGCCCATGACTTGAGAAACATCTTGATTAATCGCTCGACCAATGACGATTGTTGCAGTCATCAAACCGAAAATCGCTCCGCTGGCTCCAACCGAAACAGATGCGATATCGGAGAAGAAAAACGATGCCGTAGAACCACCAAGCGCAGCAAGAAAATAAAGCAGTGCGTATCGACGTTCTCCGAGAAATCGTTCAATCCCAGGACCGAGGTAATACAGCGCATACATATTGAATGCAATGTGCATAATGCCGCCATGCATAAATGTTGACGTGATTAGCCGCCACCACTGACCATCCGCAACTAGCCAAGGTGCCATTCCTAAGTTCGCATAGCTCACCGATGGAATCAAACGACTAGCAACAAACAAGCCAACACATAAGGCGATGATCGCTTTTGTGACGCGAGGCAATGCAGCAATTCCAGATGTTGATTGCACATTAATGATTCTGGATGGATTCGCATTCACGCACTCTGGACACTGAAAGCCCACGGGCGCACTAATCATGCACTCGTGACAAATCGTGCGATTGCATCGAGTACATACAATTGCAGACGTTCGCTCTGGATGTCGGTAGCAACTATTCACGCAAGCACTAATCCCGAGTTACGGTAACGCTTTCAATGACAACATCATTAACAGGGCGATCACCAGAACGAGTTGAAACACCAGCGATGGCATCAACAACATCGCGGCTAGATTGATCTGCCACTTCGCCAAAAATTGTGTGCTTGAAGTTCAGGTGCGGTGTTGGAGCAACAGTGATGAAGAACTGTGAACCATTCGTATTAGGCCCAGCATTTGCCATAGCTAAAAGATACGGACGATCAAAAACTAATTCCGGATGTGGTTCATCTTCGAATCGGAAGCCAGGACCGCCAACACCCTGACCCAAAGGATCTCCGCCTTGGATCATGAAGCCAGCAATAACACGGTGGAAAATAGTTCCGTCATAAAGAGGCGACGTTGATGCCGCACCAGTTGCTGGATGAGTCCATTCGTGTGTGCCTTCGGCCAAGCCAAGAATTGTGCGACTTGTCTTAGGTGCATGGTTCTCGAAAATGTTAATGTCAATGTCACCAAGATTGGTGTGCAGTGTCCAAGTTGTCATACTTAAAATCCTCTCATAAAAAGGCTTAGGGCCCACATGTTCGAAATGAACACGCAGGCCCTAAGACCAATAGTTAACTAGCTTTTTGCGCCGCGAACATCAAGTGTGACGTCAGCAACTACTTCTGGATGAAGGCGGATAGAAACGGAATGCTTTCCAACCAACTTGATTGGTGAGCCAAGCACAATCTTGCGCTTATCAACACCAGGAATGTGAATAGCTTCAGCAATGTCAGTGACAGTTACTGAACCGAACAAACGACCTTCGCCACCTGCACGGGCAGAAATAACGACTGGCTTTGATTCCAAAGCAGCCTTAATTTCCAAAGCATGCTCGCGATCGCGAACTGCCCGCTTGCCACGGGCACGCTTGATTTGGGTAACTTGCTTTTCGCCGCCCTTGGTCCATGAGGTTGCAAGACCCTGAGGCAATAGGTAGTTACGACCAAAGCCAGGCTTAACATCTACTACGTCGCCGGGAGCACCTAGGCCTGAGACTTCTTGAGTAAGAATGAGCTTCATCAGTGTCTCTCCTTATCGAGCTGTCGAGGTGTAAGGCAACAAAGCAATTTCGCGTGCGTTCTTGACTGCATTCGCAATATCGCGTTGGTGCTGGGTGCAATTACCAGTTACGCGACGAGCGCGAATCTTGCCACGATCGGAAATGAACTTGCGAAGTGTCGCAATGTCTTTGTAGTCGATGGCTGGAACGTCTTCACGGCAAAAACCGCAGACCTTCTTCTTGAATTTCTTAATTGGTGGCTTAGCCATTGTGGTGCTCCTTCAGAGCCCGGTGTTATCCGGAATGGTTGTTGGAATGATACGGGGATGAATTAGAACGGAGGTTCTTCATTCGACACAGGTGCTGCCCATGGATCATCCATTGGTGCACCTGAGGAGAAGCCACCTTCGCTGCGGGCAGCGCGAGTAACTTTTGCAGTGGCATTTTTCAAGGCAGGGCCGACATCATCAACATCAAGTTCAACCACGGAACGCTTTTCGCCTTCTTTGGTTTCGTATGAACGTTGCTTGAGGCGTCCCGTCACGATAACGCGAGTTCCTTTAGTGAGTGACTCTGCAACATTTTCTGCGTATTGACGCCAAACGCTGCAACGAAGAAACATTGTGTCTCCGTCTTTCCACTCATTCGAGGTGCGGTCAAGTACACGAGTTGTTGATGCAACTGTGAACGAAGCAACCGCTGCTCCGTTTGGTGTGAAACGTAGTTCTGGATCTGTTGTCAGATTCCCAACTACTGTGACAACTACGTCACCTTGTGCCATGTGTTTCTCCTATTTACTTTGCGTCGAGACGCATTACCTTTGTGCGCAAAACTGCTTCGTTCAGACCAAGCTGACGATCGAGTTCTGCTACAGCGGCAGACGAGCAATTGACATCAAGGAGGGCGTAAATTCCATCAGCCTTCTTATTGATTTCATATGCCAAGCGACGACGACCCCAAATATCGACTTTGCCAACTGTGCCACCATCGTTTTTGATTACGTTCAGGAACGTATCAAGTGATGGAGCGACGGTTCGCTCTTCGAGTTCGGGATCAAGGATTACTACTACTTCGTAGTGGCGCATACTGATACCCACCTCCTGTGGACTAATCGGCCACGGTCTTTCCGTGGCAGGAGGGATCAAGAACCTTTAGTTTAGGGCAGTTTGATACCGATGACCAAAACACCCAAGAATCTTTATCCCAGAACCGTCGTGCGAGAACTGTCTTGCCATAACCGTTCTTACTGCGCCAACGGTAACCTTGAGGTATGACAATCGTTCGGGTAGGTGCCCATGTGGCTGGGGATAACCCCATTGAAACCGCTAAAGCCCTAGGAATCCAGCAAATCCAGATCTTTCTCGGCGATCCACAAAGCTGGAAAAGTGCGGTATTTTCTGGGGAAATGACGGCACAAGAGCTCGGTGACGCGGCTAAAAGTGCAGATATTGACGTTTACGTGCATGCCCGTTATGTCATTAACGTCGCAACCACCAATAACAAGGTACGGATCCCGAGCCGCAAACTGCTTCAAACAGACGTCAATGCTGCAGCCGCTATTGGCGCAAAGGGCGTGATTGTTCATGGTGGACATGTCACGGCAGACGATGACCCAGCCATTGGCTATGAAAATTGGAACAAGGCATTGACGCAACTTGACATGGCTGTTCCTGTTTTTATTGAAAACACGGCGGGCGGCAAGCACTCGATGGCTCGGCGCTTGGAATCCATAAAGTATCTGTGGGACGCCGTCGGAGACCTCGGACCAGGTTTTTGCCTAGACACCTGCCACGCACATGCCGGCGGGATCGACATGGGCGATTTAGCAGACAGCATCCTTGGCATTACTGGACGAATTGACCTCATTCATTGCAACGACAGCCGGGATGCGTTTGATTCTGGTGCTGATCGCCACGCGAATCTTGGTCAAGGCTCGATAGAAATCGACAACATTATTAACTGCATAAAAACAGCGAAAGCACCGGTCATCTTGGAAACACCATCTGAAGGTGTCATCAACGACCTTGCCTTACTTCGCCAAGCGCTTGCGAAGTAGCTGATCTATGCAGGTTCGCCCGATTACTCAGTCGCAGCATCTTGACTACATAGCTGCCCGAAGCTCGGTGTCTTTTTTGCAGACGCCTGCTTGGGGGAAAGCAAAATCAGGATGGACTCCTGTGTCTTTGGGTTGGTTTGATGGCGACGCGCTCGTAGGAGCCGGGTTAATGCTCATGCGTAAGGTGCCGCGGGTAAATCGTTTTCTTGCGTACTTACCAGAAGGTCCCGATTTGGATTGGGAAAATTTAGATGTAGTTTCGAAAGCTCTTGACGCCTTAGTTGTTTATTCACAAAATCAAGGCGTGTTCCAAATAAAAATCGGACCACATGTGTGGACTCGTAGATGGCACTCAGAAACAATCAAAGAATCAATCGCGCAAAGTTCACACCTTTCGATAAGTGAGTTATCACCAGACGAGGTGTCTACGGCTGGCGCACACGTCACTCAGCGCCTTCGCGATTTGGGATGGATGCAGCCCAAGACAACTGATTCTGGATTTGGCGACTACCAGCCTCGATTTGTTTTCCAGCTCAATCTCAATGGAAAAACAATTGAAAATATTTTTGAAGACTTTAATCAATTGTGGCGCCGCAACATTCGTAAAGCCGAAAAAGAAGGTGTGACTGTTCGTCTTGGCACAAAAGATGACCTCGCGCTCTTCCATGCCTGCTATGTCGAAACTGCGCAACGCGATCGATTCATACCTCGGCCGTTAAGTTACTTCAACGCGATGTGGGATGCCATGCGTGCTGAATCAGCAGGTCGAATTTTGTTGTTTATTGCTGAACATCCAGAACACTCCGGTGCAATTGCTGCGACAACCATGACTCAGGTTGGCGACCATGCATGGTATTCCTATGGTGCTTCCACTACGGCAGCTCGTGATTTGCGACCAAGTAACGCAATCCAGTGGGCAATGATTCAACATGCGCACACTCACGGCGCCAAGACATATGACATGCGAGGGATTTCAGACACGCTCGATCCCGAAAATCACTTGTTTGGTTTGATTCAGTTCAAACTCGGTACGGGCGGATATGCTCAGGAGTATGTGGGCGAATGGGACTTTGTTATCTCACCCCTGTGGGCAAAACTCTTTAACCTGTACATGTCGAGGCGGTAGCTGACAATGGCTTTCACACTAACTGTTGACTCAGAAAAGTTTCGTAAACATACTGCTTCGGTCGTCTCAGAATATGGTTCCGCTGGAGCAACAGTCGTTCCTGTCATTAAGGGAAATGGCTACGGATTTAGTCGCCGATTATTGTCGCACGAGGTCACCCGTCTGGGACTGAAGCAACTTGCAGTTGGAACCGTGTGGGAGCTCGAACAAGCGCTCAGTGACTTTGCCGGCGAAGTACGCGTTCTCGAACCATTCACCATGCATGACTCAACAGGGTTGGCTGAATGGAAGCGACTACTGGAACACAATGCGCCCCGAGTAATTGTTACCGTTTCAGATAAGCAACTTGTTGCTGCAACACAAGCAGGTGCTCAAAAAGTTTTTCTTGAAGGTTCAACGAGCATGCATCGCTTTGGTATGCAGCCACACGAGATGAGTGCGGCACTTGATGAAGTAGGTCGCCAAGTAGTCATTGTAGGTTTGTCGCTTCATCTGCCAATTGCTGATCCAACAATTACGCATGTTGCGATACTCGAAAGCTCTCAGAAGACAAATGCACGAGTACTACCTGGGCGGGTTTTAGAAGTCATTGGGTGGCTCGGCTGGTACAGAGAGCTAGCTGAACAACATGGCCTTGCGCAACATGTGAGTTTGTCACACATGACCTCGCATGAAGTAAAGCAACTTCAAGAGCATTTTTCGTTTGATGGTTTTACATGTGATGTGCGTATCGGCACATCATTGTGGCTTGGTGCTCCGGATGCGTTGGCAGTGACGGGTACCGTGCTTGCGATTCATGAAATGGGCATGAGTCACACACGCGTGGGATATAACCAAATTGATTCTCACGGTCATAAACGACTAGTTGTTGTAAGCGGTGGCACATCTCATGGTGTTGCTCTGGCCTCGCCTGTGAGTACTCGCACTATTCGCAAACGCGTCATTGCGTTAAGCGAAGGCGTCTTTGAAGCTGTCGGCAAAGTTCGATCGCCATTCACGTGGAAGCGAGACAATCTGGTTTTCGCAGAACTACCACATATGCACGTGTCGTTGCTGTGGTGTGAAGATACTTCAATAGCGGTTGGCGATGTATTGCCGTGTGCCATAAGAAATACGGTGGCTACATTTGATCGCGTCATCGGTTTAGATTAAGTCACGCAAAGTTGCTTCGGTGATCTCACCGAGGCAACACGTCAATTGCGTTTGTGCACCCGTTATGGTGCGGTATTCGACACAGTCACAGTGACACTTGAACCCTCGTCGATTTTGGTGCCGGCAACCGGGTTTTGTGCTTTCTTGCCAATAAATAAAGGCTTGGATCGTTTCACGGTCGCGTCCTTGTCAACCACAATCAGGTTGATTCCTAAACTCACCGCCGTCGCTTGTGCGGTTGCAAGTGGTCCAGTGAAATTTGGAACAGTCACTTGGGCTACAGGAACGTCGCTGGGAACTGGATCCGTTGGTGTTACTGACGGTGTCTCACTTGGACTTGCCGACGGAACATCAGTTGGCAACGGAAGTGCTGATTCAGATGGTGTCGCCGTTGGCTTAGCGCCATTCGGGACACCTGTTGGAAGCGGTGCAAAGTTTGTGATTGGCAGACCTTGTAAGGCGCCTTTCATGTACGCCGTCCAAATGCGCGCCGGAAATGAGCCACCGGTCACCGTCGATAGCCCACCAGTGCCAGACAAAGATATCGGTTGTCCACCGGGTCCGTCCTTAACAAGCATGACGGACGTGGCGAGATCAGGTGTGTAGCCCGAGAACCATGCAGACATGTTGTCATTCGTTGTTCCCGTCTTTCCAGCTGCTGGGCGACCAAGTGCACGTGCTGCAAAGCCTGTGCCTTCCGATACAACTTTTTGCAATGCGTAATTCACTGTGTCAGAAATATCGGTGCTAAATGATTGAACTGGTCGCGGAGAATATTCAAACAACACATCACCAGCATCAGTAAAAACTTTCTTAATGAATGCAGGTTTTACTTGAAGTCCACGTGCTGCAAAAGTTGAGTAAGCCGAAGCCACATCTATTGGATGCGGGCTAGCGGTTCCTAACGTAAAAGTTAAGTTCGCATCCATGCCGACAGTGTTTTCTGGGATACCGGCACGCAATGCTGAGTTCATCACGTTTGTTAATCCAGCTGCATCTTCGCATTGCACGTATGCCGAGTTCACTGAGTTTTCAGTTGCCTTTAACAAGGTAATTTGAGGTCCATAGGAATGGCCGCTGTAATTGACGACGACATAACCTTTTACTTTTGTTCCACTCATTCCACTGAAAGTTGAACTGAGTGAAATATTGTTTTCCAGTGCAGCTGCAAGTGTGAATGGTTTGAAGTTGGATCCTGCTTGGCCTATGGCTTGCGTGGCATTGTTGAGTTGGTCTTTCAAATAATCTGCGCCACCGTAAATCGCAACGACTTCACCGGTACCTGGGCGAACAGAGGCAAGCCCAATGCGCAGCCCTTCGGTTTTTGTTGTGGGTGCTTGTGCTTCTACGGCTGCAATTGCTGAGTCTTCGGCCTGTTTATTAAATGTTGTAATTACTCGCAGTCCAGCTCGATTCACTTGGTCTTCTGTGAAGCCTTGTGCGTACAGTGCTTGACGGGCAGTCTCAAGTAAATGTCCTTGTGGACCGCCGAAAACTTCGTTTTGTTGACGCGGACGTATTGTGGGGAAAACCATCGCATCGCGCTGAGTTTGATCAAGCCAGCCTTGCGAGACCATGCCATCAAGCACGTACTTCCAGCGGGATTCTAAGCTTGCAAGATTTGTCTCGGGAGCCAAGCCATTAGGAGCTTGAATAATTGCCGCGAGTACTGCGGATTCCTCAATAGTCAGATCTTTAACGCTCTTGCCAAAATATTGATTTGAGGCAGTTTCAATGCCATAGGCGCCACGACCAAAATAAATCGTGTTCAAATAATTTTCGAGAATTTTGTCTTTACTTGTAATTGTTTCAAGTTTGATTGACAGTACGAGTTCTTTAAGTTTGCGTTGAATTCGACGTTCATCAGTGAGATAGGCATTCTTGGCATATTGCTGCGTAATCGTTGACCCACCTTGAGTTGATGATCGGCGTACGTTATTCCACACAGCTCGTGAGATTCCCTTTATAGAAAATCCGCCATGCTGATAAAACTGTCGATCTTCTGCAGCCAGTACTGCATGCTGAGTGTCAAGAGGTACTTGATCAATTGTGATTGAAACGCGATTAGCTTCACCGAGGCGACCAAGTTCGGTCGTGCCATCGTCGTAATAAAAAATAGACGCTTGAGCTTGTGACACTTCGTTTGGTGCCGGAATGTGCGTAACTTTTACTTCATAAGAAAGTAAGCCGACGATCGCAACGGCACCGAACAATCCAAGAAAGAATATTTGCTTAATTGATGGAATCCAACGCCTAATTCCGCGTCGATTTTTTCTTGAATAACTCATTTACCTATTCCAACACATCTCGGGGTTTACGGGGTGGTGTGCGTGGTGTGCCGTCACCTAGAACGTACGAGAGATGTAAATGATTCCAACCACACTCTTGGCACACTTCGACGACATACACGCGAAAGTGGCCGTACTCGTGCGCCATCTCCGGCAACTCTGAAGATCCACGCACCCTCCCTGCGTAGTAACCCAAATCATCACCATACGTATAGATCACGTGCACGAGTGATCCTCGGCGACACAAAGGGCAGGCACGTTCAGTGCGTTCACCGTGATGTTTAGCGGCACGCAATAAATACGGGTCTGCATCACAAACCTGTTCACGCAACAAAGCATCTGACTTAATGGACTCGAGCACGTGTCGACGAGCTAAGGCGTAATCCAAAACATGCCTAGGTCGGGCAGGATCTGCTACGACCTCAGCCGGATGAGGCAGTTGCCGCGGCGGCTCGGACCCACCTGGACCGAGTCTGGCGCCCTGAATTGAGCCCATATTGCGGGATTGTGCCATGCGACAAGCCTATTGCCTCTGGGAAAGCCTTGATTTTTAGTGTTTTTCGATAGGTTTTTTTGATGTATCGAAATGATGTATCATTTTGATACACACAGGAGGTGTCATGGCAGCCAAACGCTCAGCAGCGCTCGAATTAGCAGTGCTTGGGGTTCTCACTGAGAGTCCGCAACACGGTTACGAGTTACGCAAACGTCTGGTCTCTGTGCTCGGACTGTTCACCACAATTTCATACGGTGCGCTTTATCCCACATTGAAGTCACTTGTCACTCGTGGATTCATCGCTGAACAGGATGTCAGTCCTAACGCGGTATATCCCAAGCGCAATCGCATTGTTTATGCGCTTACGCCAGAAGGTGTTGAGTACTTTAATTCGCTTGTTGCCGATGATGGCTCAGGTTCATGGGAAGACGAAATCTTTGCAGTGCGCATTGCACTGTTTGGACAAACAGCTGCGGATACGCGCTTGCACATTTTGCAAGGACGTCGTCGTCGACTTGAAGATCGTCTCGATCAAATGCGCACCAATCTAGTAAAGGGTCGCGAGCGACTCGATGCTTACACGCTGGAACTACAACAGCACGGACTCGATGCACTCGAACGTGAAGTTGCTTGGCTCGGCGAACTGATCTCGCGTGAAGAAGCAGGTGGGATGGCAACTAACGCCTCACCCACCCGTGGCATTGTCAATCCGCGTACCGGCCGACCAAAGATCAGCGCAAGTAACGAATAAAAGTTTTGCAAGCAGTTCACTGTCAACAAGGAGTCGAAAAGTGAGTGAAGTAAGAGTAGCTATCGTGGGCGTAGGTAACTGTGCCTCGTCACTGGTACAAGGTATCGAGTACTACAAAGATGCAAATCCCGACGCTTCCGTCCCAGGATTGATGCACGTTCAGTTCGGTCCGTACCACGTACGCGACGTGAAGTTCGTTGCAGCATTTGATGTTGATGCTAAGAAGGTTGGTCAGGATTTGTCTGCCGCAATCTTTGCTAGCGAAAACAACACCATCAAGTTCAGTGATGTTCCGCCATACGACGTTGCCGTGCAACGTGGTGTGACTCTTGATGGCCTAGGTAAGTACTACAGCCAAACAATCGTTGAATCGGACGAAGAAGCCGCTGACATCGTGCAAACTCTCAAAGACCGCAAGGTCGATGTCATGGTGTGCTACTTGCCAGTTGGTTCCGAGCATGCTGCCAAGTACTACGCACAGTGCGCAATTGATGCTGGTGTTGGCTTCGTCAATGCACTCCCAGTCTTCATTGCAAGCAATCCAGAATGGGCTGCCAAGTTCGCCGATGCAGGCGTGCCAATCGTTGGCGATGACATCAAGAGCCAGGTTGGTGCGACTATCACACACCGCGTTCTTGCAAAGCTTTTCGAAGATCGCGGCGTAACTGTCGATCGCACCTACCAACTCAATGTTGGCGGAAACATGGACTTCATGAACATGTTGGAACGCGAGCGTTTGGAATCCAAGAAGATTTCCAAGACCCAATCCGTGACCTCGCAGCTACGTGATGAAATTGCGGATCGCAATGTGCACATTGGTCCTAGCGACTATGTTGCATGGCTTGACGACCGCAAGTGGGCATTCGTGCGCCTCGAAGGTCGTGCGTTCGGAGATGTCCCATTGAGCCTGGAATACAAGCTCGAAGTATGGGATTCACCTAACTCAGCTGGCGTCATCATCGATGCAATTCGTGCTTGCAAGATTGCAAAGGATCGCGGAATCGGTGGACCAATTCTTTCCGCGTCGAGCTACTTCATGAAGAGCCCACCAGTTCAGTACGACGACACAAAGTGCAAGAACGAAGTGGAAGACTTCATTGCAGGTAAGACAAGCGTCTAAGACTCCTTAATAGAAAAGCCGGACTCTTGAATGAGTTCGGCTTTTCTATTGTCACCTACACTTATTCACGTGTGGTACTCGAATCCTGATGCTCGAGCATGGACAGCAGAACCGTCATCGCATGCAGTCGCGGTGTTTCATCAAAGTTTGAACAATTACGCGCCAACACCACTTATTGAAGCTCCAGCGCTTGCTGCTGAATTACAGGTAGGTCGCGTTTTCGTAAAAGATGAGTCTGAGCGCTTGGACCTCAGCGCATTTAAAATCTTAGGCGCCTCGTGGGCCGTAGCACGAGCACTGACCGACGGTGACACTCCTGCTTCACTGCTTGAGATAGCCAGCAGAATTGATCGCAGTAATCCACCAACACTTGTAGCTGCCACAGACGGCAACCATGGTCGTGCCGTTGCACATATGGCGCGATTACTTGAACTTGATTGCTACATCGTGATTCCTCGCGGAGTAAGTGAACTCGCGATTGCAAACGTTCGCAGTGAAGGTGCGATTGTTGAAGTCATTGATGGGAATTATGACGAGGCGGTATCTCGAGCTCGAGAGATAACTACATCAGTTACCAATGGCAGTCACATTCAAGATATGTCTTGGCCAGGTTATGAAGATATCCCGCAGTGGATTATTGATGGCTATGCAACCATGTGTGTGGAAGTTGACGAACAATTACGCGTCATGGGTAGTGCTCCCGTTGATCTCGTCGCAGTCCCAGTCGGCGTTGGGTCGTTTCTTCATTCCGTCACAGCGCATTATCGCGGTAATGGCAATGCGCGACCGGTTGTCTTATCTGTTGAACCAACTGTTGCAGCCTGTGTTTTAGTTTCGCTACAAAATGGTGAGCTCACCTCAGTGGATACTGGTGTCACGATTATGTCGGGAATGAATTGTGGAACACCCTCAAGTGACTCGTGGCCTGTGCATCGTGATGGCGTTGATGCTGCTGTCGCTGTGAACGATGACGATACGCGTTTGGCGCTGAAAACCTTTGCTGAGCTTGGAATTGATGCGGGACCATGCGGCGCAGCAACGCTGGCCGGAGTGCGCTGCGCCTTGGAACACAGTGATGCCCGCGCAGTTCTCGGACTTAACAAAAATAGCGTGATTGTGTTACTGAGCACCGAAGGTAGCGCAGCTAATTCGTTGAGCTAGTCACCAAGTATTTTGCTGGCGATGTCTTTGGCTTCCTGGGCAGATGATGCATTCAACACAAGTGATGCTGCATGAACGCATGTTGCTCGATCAAGGCCCGCAAGATACCCCCGCACTTCAGAAATTGCCGAAGGTGCCATCGACAAACTTGTCACACCAAGACCAACCAAGATTGCAGCAAGTTGCGGATTTGAGGCAGACTCGCCGCACACTCCGATCGGTGCAGACAGATTAGTTGCACTTGTCGCTGCGGTGTGGATAGCGCGAAGTACCGCCGGATGCCAAGTAGACGTGAGGTCGCTTAGGCGTGAATCAAGGCGATCAGCTGCCATCACGTATTGCGTGAGGTCATTTGTTCCCAAACTCGCAAAATCAACTTCGGCAATAACTTTGTCAGCAAGCAACGCCGCCGCCGGAGTTTCAATCATGACGCCAACATGTTTAATGCCATGAGCACGTGCTCGGTTAGCGAATTCTGCGGCCTCTTGCGCAGTATCTATCATTGGAGCCATAACCCACACATCGGCTTGCGTTTGTTGTGCAGCGATGCCCACGGCTTCGAGCTGGCGTTCGAGAACCTCATTTGCGATTCGGGTCAGTCTCCAGCCTCGCACCCCAAGTGCGGGATTTTCTTCCGTCACTGCATTCAAGAATGGAACAGGCTTGTCGCTTCCCGCATCTAGAGTTCGCAAAATAACTTTCCGACCCGCCATCGCTTCGAATACTCGCAAGTACAAAGCAACTTGGTCGTCCACGCTGGGCTCAGTTTGGCGATCTAGAAAAAGTAATTCGGTGCGAAATAAACCAATGCCTTCGGCGCCCGCTGCTACTCCAGCGATGGCATCTTGTTCGTTGCCAGCATTGGCCATGAGAGGTATGGGTGTGCCGTCAGAAAGTCTGCCCGGCCCAGACACTGCAGCAGCCCGAGCGCGCAACGCAGATTCGCGAGTATGACGAGAGGCGAAGTCATCATCGCTTGGATTCACGATGACTGTTCCTTCACGTCCATCAACAAGAAGTTGTGCTGAATCATCCACCGTAAGAATGTTGGAGCAGCCAACAATTGCTGGGATTCCAAGGCCGCGAGCCACAATGGCGGTGTGACTCGTAGGTCCACCTTTTTCAACAACAAGTGCAAGTGCAAAGTTAAGGTCAAGCGCAGCTGTATCAGCCGGCGTGAGATCGGAAGCGATCACAATGCTTGGTGTCTTCAGGCTCGCTATGTGCGAGTCGGCTCCCGAAAGTTTGGCAATGGAACGATCTTTAATTTCATCAAGGTCTGCTACGCGCTCGGCAAAGTAGCCTCCGATAGAAAGCAGTGCATCTCGGAATCCGGAAAAAGCTTCAGTGATTGCGTCACGAACATCTGGATAGGTAATGTCATCGAGCAATCTGGCACCGATAGCTTCGACCAACGCAGGATCTCGAGCAATCATTGCTTGTGCGCCGAGCACTTCACGAGCGACGTCCAAACTCACAGTTTGCGAAGCATGTTCTAAATCGGTCGCGACTGCATCAAGTGCGGCAAATACTTCGCGCGGTGATGCAGGTACTGGAGTATCAATAACAGCGTGCTTAATGCGATGTATCTGACCAACAACAACGCCAGGTGACACACCTATTCCAGAAAGTGTCATGTCCTACTCGTCATGATCGGTGGACACAATCTCAACCAACTGAGCGAGAACAATATCTGCATTTTCTGAGTCACTCACTGTAATTTCGACAGACTCACCATGTTTTGCCCCAAGAGCGAGCACAGAAAGCATGCTTGCGGCGTTCACCGCTTTTTCGCCAACTCGTCCAATAGTTACTGGCACGCCTGCAGCTGCAGCTGCCTTGATAAGTAACGAAGCAGGTCGAGCGTGCAATCCCACTTTGCTTGCGACAACAACTATTGCACTTGGCATTGAGTATTCACTTTCGTAAGAATGGTTTATGAATTTTTGCTTAAAGCAGGTGCCCCATCACCATCACTGACAATGGGGCACCTGTAGCGCTTAACTAATTAAGCAGCAGCGGATTTCGCGCCTGCGCTCTTAGCACCGATAACTGCAGCTGCAGTTACCACGGTGCCAACAACGATTGCTACGACGTAAGTTGCTACTCCACCGATAAGTGGAAGAACCCAAACGCCACCATGAGGTGCACGCAAGGTGTCCTTGAACGCCATAACCAATGCGCCAGTTACAGCTGAGCCAGCCATCAATGATGGGATAACGCGCAGTGGGTCAGCAGCAGCGAATGGGATAGCGCCTTCAGTGATGAATGATGCGCCAAGTACCCAAGCAGCTTTACCGTTTTCGCGCTCAGACTCTGTGAAGAGCTTTGGACGAACAACAGTTGCAAGTGCAAGACCCAAAGGTGGAGTCATACCAGCAGCCATAACTGCAGCCATAACAACGAATTCCTTTGCATCTGTTGCACCAGCAGCAGCGTTAGCGAGGCCACCTGCAGCGAATGTGTAAGCAACCTTGTTAACAGGTCCACCCATGTCGAATGCCATCATGAGACCAAGAACGATACCGAGAACAACTGCTGAGCCGGTGCCCATTGTTGCTAACCAGTTGGTCAGGCTCTGGTTCGCGGAAGCAACTGGCTTACCAACGATGTAGAGCATGATGAAGCCAACGAGCAGAGTCGTTACCAGCGGGTTCACAACAATCGGCATGATGCTGCGAAGAGCGTTAGGAACGTTCTGATCTGCGATCCACTTAGCGATAACACCAGCGATAAGACCGCCAATGAGACCACCAAGGTAGCCGGCGCCAAGGGAACCGGACAATGAGCCAGCAACAAAGCCTGGTACTAGACCTGGACGGTCTGCGATCGCGTAGGCGATGAAACCAGCGAGAACAGGGACCAAGAATCCAAAGGCAGTTGCACCAAGGCGGAAGATCAAAGCAGGAACGTTGTTCGCTGTTAGAGCTTCGCCAAGGGATGGCTTTACGACGTCAACTGGATCATGAAGCATGAATCCAATTGCAATAAGAATGCCACCAGCAGCAACGAACGGGATCATGTAACTGACACCGGTCATTAACCACTGGCGCAAGGTTGTACCAGCACTCACGAGCTGTTTCCTTCCTAGAGCGTTCGCACACGCGGGGTTGCGGATGCGTTTTTCTGTAAGTGTTTAGCTTCCAGAAACCATTTCTTCGGCCTGAGTAATCAAAGCTTTTGCATCCTTGATTGCGGCCTTGGGCGTGCTTTGCACGATTTTCGAATCATTAAAACGATCTTTGTCACGAATGCCGACATCATTAGCGAAAATAACAACATCCGCTTGCGCAATGAGGTCGGGTGACAGTGGCTTGTATCCACCTGCTCCTTGAGTCTCAACCCACACTTCGTGTCCAGCAGCTTTAGCTGCACGTTCAAGTGCTTCTGCAGCCATGTACGTATGAGCAATTCCAGTTGCACATGATGTAATCGCGATTATTTTCACTAGTTGTTATCTCCCTGTCCAAGCACGTGCGCTAATTCTTCGGCTGTCGCAGCGTTACGTAAAAAAGCTGTGAAGTCTGGATCCATAAGTCGGCGAGCTAATCCGGAAAGAATCACAATGTGCTCATCCGCAGCCGAATCAGGAACCAAAATCATAAAAATGGTGTCGGCCGGTCCTTCTTCAGGATCAAACACGACACCGGTAGCAGTTCGGCCAACAGCAACACACGCAGTATGGACACCAGATGTGCGAGCATGCGGAATTGCAACGCCTTCAACCTGTGGTGTTCCTATTTCGTCACGTGCCAGAACATCAGAAACTATTGCACTCACGTCGGTACCCCGACCACTTTTTACAACGAGTTCGGCGAGACGAGTTACTGCCTGGACTTTGTCACTGACTTCGAGTTCTAAATCAACTAACTCTGCAGAAAACACTGACATCAACTCACCTCCACAAGTTCACGATGTGAATCAAGGTTCGAGTGCACTAAGACACTGACAGCAGCAGCTTGCGCTGGAGTCGGAATAGCAGTACCGGGAAGTGCGACGGATGCAGCAGACCAGGAGACAGCGTTGGCAAGAGCATCTTTGTTTGCGCCACCTGCTAAAAATGTTGCTAGCAAAATATCGCCAGCGCCAACGGGCACACCATTGACGGGAAACTCTGGTTCTACGTGAACAGCGTCATCCTTGGTTATGTACAGCGCACCATCAGCACCCAAACTGCACACAATAGTTTTGACACCTGTTGCAATAATTTCGCGCGCAGCATCTACTACTTCATTGATTGTGTTCAGCTCTCGTCCCACAATGCTGGCTAATTCATGCTGATTTGGCTTAATGAGGTCAGGTCCGTCCGACCATAGCGAGTCCTTTAACTCCACATCACTGGC
>CANFOW010000012.1 GCA_947448865.1 Actinomycetota bacterium | reverse complement strand
GTGCTAGTGCTGGAGAAGCAATGCTGGCACCCTTTGACTCGAGCGTTACGTTCACAGGAGTTATTGACTGAGTTGAGCCATCCCCTGACGTCGTAGTACCGCCTGTGCCACCAGTAGTGCCGTCAGTTGTCGTACCGCCGGTTGTGCCGTCAGTTGTCGTACCGCCGGTTGTGCCGTCAGTTGTCGTACCGCCACCGGATGAATTGCCTGCACTGTTCGCGCCGGCACCGAGTGACCCGCTGAAAGTCGGGTTGTTGCAATTTTCCTTTGTGGCTTTGTCAGGGATGTCAACGTGACCAGGAATGTTTCGAATTGCATCGAATACAACCTGTACCAAGTTTGGTGACAACGGTGCATAGCCAAGGACGCTAGCCTTCTGTTGGCCATCACAAGCGAAGTACAGCATGAACTTTGACAACGTCAGCCCCTTATCGGGATTGAAGCCCGATGTCGGCGTGATCATGTATGAATAGCTTGAAATTGGATAGGCGGTCGCATCCGAGTTGTTGTAGACGCCCGTGAGTACTTGTGTTTTATCGGCATTTAATTTCGCTGCCTTCAACGCGGTGGATACATTTGCTGGAGTTGGCAATGTGTAGTGACCACTCGCATTCTTAACTGCAGCGACGGGGAAACCACGCTGCAGTGCGTATCCAGTTTCAACGTAACCAATCGAACCTACGCCCGTAGACCGATTCGCTACATAGTTGGCAACACCATCAGAACCAGATTGTGCAACCGCATTACTAAAAATCGGGTAATCAGATGTTCCTGATGTTTTTGATCGACCATTTGCTGTTGCGAATGGACCCCATACCGAAGGAACTTTTGACGCCAGAAACGCAGTGAACTGAGCTGAGGTTCCCGAACCATCAGAGCGAACTACCGGCACGATTGACTTACTTGGAAATGCCTTCCCGCCATTGTCAGCGGTGATTTTGTCATCCGACCAGTTTGTGATGGTACCAGTGAAGATTCCAGCGATTGTGTTTGGTGAAAGCTGAAGGTTTGTTACTTGGCGTCCAGCGACATCCTTGAGGTTGTACATCAACGATGTTCCACCCGCGACGATTGGTAGGTACTGGAACGATTTTTGTCCAGCTTGCAGGATTGCAACTTCATCAGGAAGAAAAGGAATTTCTGAAACTGCGAAATCAATCTTGCCTTGGTAGTAGAGCGCGCGACCAGCACTTGAGCCAGTACCTGTGAAATTCACCTTGAGGTTTTGGCGCGTTTTTACGTCAGCACGCCATTGGTCAACGGCAATCTGACTCCATGTTGAACCTGCACCCTCGATCGGGGTGTTGGTAGTTGCTTGAGCAGACGTTCCTGCAAGCGCCAGTGGGGCAAGCCCAAGTGTGAGCGCGATGATGGCAGCGGCTGTGCGACGCATGATTTATCCGAACCTTCCAGTTACATAGTCTTCGGTGCGTGAGTCTGATGGGGTCGTAAAGATTTTGGTGGTTGCTCCAGATTCAACAATGTGCCCTGGTTGGTTTTCAGCTGCCAGGAAGAAGGCACATTGATCTGAGACTCGTTGTGCTTGCTGCATGTTGTGAGTAACGATGACGATTGTTACTCGTTCTTTGAGCTCGAGAATTGTTTCTTCAATTCGGCGAGTAGAAGTAGGGTCAAGTGCCGAACATGGCTCATCCATCAAAAGGACTTCCGGCTCAACTGCCAAGGAGCGAGCGATACAGAGGCGCTGCTGCTGTCCACCAGATAGACCGCCACCGGGTTCTTTAAGTCGATTTGCGACTTCGTTCCACAATCCTGCACGGCGCAGAGACGTTTCTACGATTTCATCTTTATTTGAAGCTTTCATACCGGAAAGCTTCAAACCTGACAGAACGTTATCGGCGATGCTCATTGCTGGGAATGGGTTTGGTTTTTGGAAAACCATTCCAATTCGGCGACGGGTGTCTGTTGCACGCAAAACTGGATCGTAAATGTCATGGCCATCGAGCATCACTCGGCCCGCTAAAGAAGCACCAGGAATGAGCTCATGCATGCGGTTTAGCGTGCGTAAGAAAGTCGACTTTCCACAACCTGATGGTCCGATGAGTGCAGTCACTTCCTTTGGTCGCATGACCAGCGATACGCGATCAAGTACCTTGCGGGGACCAAACCAGCAACTGACATCTTCGGCTACCAAGGCACCGCGATTACGCTCATCAAATCCGAGACGCGAATCGTCATGACTCAGATTTGCTGACTGATAGGGAGTGGACATTACTTCCTCCGGCTTCCGGTTTGACGAGCACCGATGATGCGCGCCAGCGTGAATAGAACAAGAACTAGAACAATAAGGACAAGGGCGCCTGACCAAGCACGTGCTTGCTGCTCAGGGAATGGGTTGCGGATCAATGTGTACACAAAGAGTGGCAGTGACGATTGTGAACCATGGAATGGATTTCCGTTCATTGCACTGCTTCCAAAACTCGTCATGATGAGTGGAGCTGTTTCACCGACTGCGCGAGCAATACCGAGAACGACTGACGTAATCAGACCTGCTCTGGCAGTTGGAAGTACGACTGACCAAGTCGTGCGCCACTCAGTGGAACCAAGTGCCAAAGAAGCCTCACGTAAGCCACCAGGCACTAGGCGCAGGACTTCTTCTGAGGTGCGAGTGATACTTGGCAACATCAACACTGATAGCGCGAGTGCGGCTGCGAAGCCAGAAAATTCTTTGTGGAATTGAACAATCCACACGGCGAAAATAAATAGACCCGCCACGATAGAAGGCACGCCGGACATTGCATCGACAAACATGCGAACTGGACGACGCAGTGGTCCTCGAACTTCATTGAGGAACACCGCAGTCAACATGCCCAGCGGGACTGAAATGAGCGCCGCAATAGCGATCTGCTCAAGTGTTCCCACAATCGCGTGCGAGGCACCGCCACCAAGGTCAAGTGTTCCAGTGACCGAAAGATCCTGGGTAAAGAACGCCTTGTTGAGACTGCCCACACCTTTGATCAGGATGTAACTCACGATGAAAGCTAGTGGAGCGAAAACAATTGCGGCGCCCGACAAAATGATGACTGTTGCAGTGCGGTCACGCGCAGCAAGTCTTCCTGAATGCTGGCTGACCACGAGCCGATAAATCAAGACGAAGAGCAGGTACCAGATGAGAAAAATTGCGGGCTTATTGCGAATAGGGGAAAGCTGAATTACTGCTAACCAGGTACATGCCCATGCTGATACAGCGCTTCCAATAAGCAACATGATTTCATCGGGATGCATACCTTTACCGGTACGACGTACTTCAACTAGTTCCTCTGAAACTTCTGTACTCATTAGATGTCAACTCCTGCACCTGAGCGTGATCGGGCAACAACAAACGAAGCAAGGAAGTTAACGAAAAGCGTCAAGATAAAGAGTGCAAGACCGGCTGCCATCAGAGCGGACAATGAAAGACCGCTCGCTTCACCAAACTTAAGTGCGATGAGAGCTGCAACGGAATTGGCGCCTGTTTGAAGTACGTGTGGGCTGACAGTGAATACCGGGCTGATGATCAGCGCCACAGCAATCGTTTCACCAAGTGCGCGCCCAAGGCCGAGCATTGAGCCACCGATGATTCCTCCACGGCCAAATGGAAACACAACAGTTCGAATCATGTCCCACCGTGTTGATCCAAGCGCAAGCGCGGCTTCACGTTCTCCCATGGGTGCCTGGCTAAAAACTTCTCGAACGATGGATGCAGTAATTGGTAAAACCATCAGCGAAACAATGGTTCCAGCAACGAACGCAGAACCCGTGAAATTCGGCTCGGTTACTCGGAAAAAAGGAAATCGCGACAGGTTTGTATTGAGGAATTCAGCAAACGGTACGAGCAGCGGCTGCAGTACGAAAAGCCCCCATAGTCCGTAAATCAAACTTGGAATCGCGGCCAAAAGATCCACTAAGGCTGTGAGTGGTTTGCGAAGTTTT
Source organism: Actinomycetota bacterium (assembly GCA_947448865.1). Lineage (GTDB taxonomy): Bacteria > Actinomycetota > Actinomycetes > S36-B12 > UBA5976 > UBA5976. Next base: position 43,964 of record CANFOW010000012.1, on the reverse strand, counting down.
CGTGGCGCAAAGTCTGTCAAGAACAAGGCAATTCCGATAGCTAGCGGAATTGCAATTGCTAAGGCGATGATTGCGATGATCACGGTCCAATACAGCACCGCCAAGATTCCAAATTTTGCTGGTGTTGCCTGCGGTTGCCATTGTGTTCCAGTGAAAAATGACAGCCCGGTGTATCGAAGTGCCTCACTGGCTCGAATGAGTAGGAATCCACCAATCACGACAAGAAGTGCAAGTGTTGTGACTCCCGCACCAGTTGCAGTTCCTCGGTAAATGCGATCTGATCTCGTACGTGATTGAGCCACACTTCGTGGGTTGTCGTCCGATGAGGTGACACTTTGCTCAATAGAATTTTGAGAATCTTGCTCACTTGAATCAGCAAGGAACGAAGACTTGTTTGAGTCAGACAACTTGGCTCCATGTACATTAAGTGCGCCGCGGCGAACATCGTTCGAATCTCTTGAGTTTATTGTTGCCTAGCTAGGCAAAGTGAATCGCACGTGTACCTATCCAATGTGTGACATATAGGTGAACAGTAGGCAAAATGGCCCATTCTGAGTTGACCCTAGGTAGGTGTCAACCGCACAGTTAAATCATGGAGAAAATCCTCCTTTTCTGCTCGGGAGTCACACCTTGAAAAACACCACCACACGTGGGTCAGCAAGACGTGCAGTTACGACGTTTTTAGCTGGTCTGGTGACCATTATTTTGGGACTTGCAGTTTTTCCTTCAATTGGTCGAGCAAGTGGAACTCCACAAGTCACTTTCAGTGTTTCCACCGGTCTGCGTGATTCGCAGGTAATTACAGTGCGTTGGACCGGATTCCAACCCGGGGAAAACGTTTATTTACGTCAGTGCGCTCACGTGAATGCCACTGCTGAGCAACCAGATCTTGCGAATACCGAACCTGTGACCAATGTGGACTGTGGATCAGGTCTTTCGCCACTAGCAAGCGATTTGAATGGCAGCGGTCTGGCTTATTTCCCTGTGATGGTCACTATCGGGACTGGTAACTCAGTCCCAGGTGACTCGAATATGATTTGCGGTCCAACCAAGGATTGCTTCCTGGCAGTTATGACACGAGAGCAGTTACGTACACCGGGAGTGGCGTATGGCTTGCAACGTTTGGTCTTTTCTGCAGATCCAAACTCGTGTCCACAAACCGGCCAAACGGTCCTCAGCGGCGGTGGAACCGGTGCAGTGATTGTTGGAATGCCCGACTGGCAAGTCGGTGTGTGTCCTGCGCCGACAAATACGACGCTGGACTACGTGGCCACTAAAGGTGACGCGGGCGGTAGACAAGACTTCCTCTGCGGTCTGCGGTCGTTTGCGCTGACTGAAACACCAGGTCCAGCTGATGAAGCTTGCTTCCTCAATTCCACAAAGCGCCCGCATACTTTTGCACCTGTTGCAAACAGTTCCCTAGTGTTCGCATACAACATGCGTGATAAGGAAACCCATCAACGTATTGAGGACTTGAAGCTCACTCCGGCAATGCTTGCCTGGGTTTTCACTGGACAAACACTTTCGTGGAGCAGTTACCAAGTCTCGGATCTTCATGCGAAAGAAATCGCCACCTTGAATAGCGGACACGTTCTCCCGAACAACGTTCAAGTAATTGGTCGCGCGGATCAGTCATCCCTTAACTACCTTTTGACTCGGTTCTTTATTGAACGCGCGAAAGATGCCCTCTGGGGTGGCGGAAACAATTTCAAAATAGATCAACCAACTGAGTTTTATCCCGCAGCTCAAGGTCTGGATCTCAAAACGACACCTGTCGCAGTTTCAAACGTACTGTCCCAAAGTGATGATCTCGATGGCGTCATGGGATGGATTGGCGTGATGGACGCTGCGACTGCCGCGTACTACGGTTTACCCACAGTTGCAATAGGCACGACAAATGATTCGTCAACAGCAACGTTCGTTGCGAGCACCCCAGAGTCAGTTGCCAAGGGAATTGCTCTCATGACAGATTCTGGCCAGGGAACCTTAGAGGCCGACGTTTCGCCAACAGACCTCACGGCATATCCATTGCCATTTACGGTGTTTGCCGAACTACCTACAGATTCATCTCTGACCACCGAACAAGTTGCTAGCACTACTGCATGGTTAAAGTTCGTGAAAAATCAAGAAGTGCTGGCTCCTGGCTACATTGCGCTCTCTACTGCACAGAAAGCAGTAATTGAAGATTCACTGACCAAGTTCACAATTCAGCCGACTCCGACGCCAACACCAAGTTCATCATCCGGTTCAGGCTCATCAGGTGGATTCGGTGGGGACGGCTTCACGACTGATACTGGCTCTGGCGGCGATACTGGTGGCGGCATCGTGACCTCCGAGCCCGTAGTTGCGCCGATTTCAATCTTCGCTCAAAACGTTTCTGTTAAAGAATCTTTCTCCGTCACCTGGCTATTGTTGCTACTCGTTGCAGGTATTGGTGCAACCGTATTCGGAGCTTGGCAACTAAGTTGGGGTAAGAAGAAGTGACTTTAACCGTCAATCACACAGGGGATGGAGTTCGTCGAGTGTCTGGTGCATCAGGTCACGAAACAACACTGTCAACTGGGTTGTCATCGCGATTGGAAGCATATCCGCGAAACCAATTAGCGGTGCTGCTTGCTGGCATCTTGCTATTGGCTATCTTGACATTTGAATTCGTAGGCGGATTCTTCGTAGAGCAACGTGCTCAAGGACAATTACGCAATGAATTTTCCAGAACGCTTGCAACTGCTGCTTCTGCATTTGGTCAACCAGGACTTAGTCCTCTGCCAGATACGGCACCAGCAATTGGATCTGCGGTTGCTCAAGTCAGTATTCAAAGTATCGGACTGACACAGATTGCTGTTGAGGGCTCCACTGCCGAGATCACTCGCAAAGGACTCGCACATGTCCCCGGAACTGTTTTACCTGGCCAAGCTGGATTGTCGATAATTATCGGTCGCCGAAGTAGTTTCGGTGCTCCAATGGCCAAACTGGATTCCGTGGCTGTCGGCTCGGAAATCGTGGTTACGACCGTGGAAGGCAATGCGACGTACAAGGTAATCGCGAATACGACTCCTGCAGATAAGTTGCCAGCGAATATGCTCATGCTGGTGACATCCAACCCACCTGTGTTGGCAGTTTCCAAAGTGACCGTATTAGCTGAGCTTGTCGGAAAGCCATTTCCTGCTACGCCTCGTAATAACGCAGTGACAAATCGCGGCGACCACCTTGCTGAGCTTTTAATCCTCATCCAGATTCTTCTGGTGTCAATCGTGGCTATTCCATATACACGTCGTCGTTTTAGCGCGATGATCACCTGGCTAGTGCTTGCACCAGTGGTAGGCGCCCTTGTTGTTGGACTCGCGTTGGTCATAGATGCGTATCTGCCCGCCACGCTCTAATTGCTAATTGCGGATTAATCTAAAGTTCACTCAACCTTTATCTACTATCTAGCACCGCCACACTTGTTAGTTGCCTTAGTCATCTTTACTGAAGTTGTCAGCTGGGAGTCACCCAGCGTCTTCGAAAGAGGCATCTGAATGAACATCCTGAATTCTCTGGGACGTCGCGCAGGTCGCGCCGTTGCTGGAGCACTTACGCTCGGCGTAGTACTCGCAGGTTTTACTCCTGCATATGCAGACGTGACCGCACCGCCAACTCCAGATATGGGCAAGATCTATATCGGCTCTGGCTCTGACACCACGTACGACATGATGAAAGCAATCGACAAACTTTATGCAGGCGCAAACGGCTGTGCCTCAATCTGGGTTACTGGCCAGCCAAAGAACGGCTCCTGTGATCCTGCAGCTCTCGCGACCGGTAACGACATCGCAACTTACCCATGGGTTAACGCGACTCACGACACGATTGTTGAGAGTTACCCAGTTGGTTCAGGTAATGGTGCCGCTGAACTCTGCAACCAAGGCAAAGCAGATGTCCGCAACGTTGACTTCGCTCGCTCGTCTGGCGCCAATTCAACTTCAGCTCCAAAGTGCACCGACTTGATGTACGTCGGTTATGCAAAGGATGCTGTGTCATGGTGGCATGCAACAAAGACTCAGGGTGGCGCTGCCACAATTACTGCGTCTATCGCAAGCATTTCCAAGTCTGACTTGGGCAAGATTTACAGCGGTACGTACACCACATGGTCGCAGCTCAATGGTTTCGCGAAGGATTCTTCGGGCAACGTAATCAACAACCTTCCAGCAACGGCTATCAAGGTGTACACCGCACAAGCTGGTTCAGGCACAGTTGATTTCTGGAGGGGATCAACCGGCGTAAACGTCACTGTCACTAGCAACGCGATTTCTACCGGCCAGGAAAACAACCCGGCAAAGATTTTCGCCGATAGTAACGAAGACAGCGCGATTTACTTCATGTCTGTTGGTCGTTACAAGCAAATGGCAAACCTCACTGGAACAGATAACTACTCAGGCAACTCTGTTGCAGCGATTTACCCAAGTGCATCAGATGCACTTGGCAAAATTGACGACATCGCTCCTACACCTGCCAACCTGATTGCATCTTCCGGTGCTTTCCCATTGGCGCGTACCGTATACAACGTCCTTCGTTACCCAAGTGCTCAGATCTTGAAGTACCTTGGCCCAGAAGGATTCTTGTGCTCAGAAACCATTGGTGCGATTAAGGATCGTATTACTGGCGAAACGTACAAGACATTGCGTGAACGTGCGATCGTTAATGAAGGTTTTGTGCCACTACCGAAGGGTACGACTGGCGGCTCGTACTTCAATAACTATGCAGCTGACACCGTGGGTGGCTTTGCTGATAGTTACTGCCGAGTACAGGAAATCACAACAGCAATCCAGAAGGATACAAGCGGTCCAACTGTTGGTGTGACAAAGGTCGATGGAACCGGTTCAAACGGCACCGAAGCGGGTGGCATTTTCAACCTCAGCTTTGATGCCGTAACGTCCGTAAACACTGCCAAGTTGGGTATCAAGTACACCGACGGAAACGGTGATCCAGTTGGTAGCTACGTAGGCGCGACTTACACCTGCTACAACATGCTGGGAACTGCTGTTAGCTGTGCGGGAAATGCAAGTGCACCTTACGCTGCAGCAGTCATCAACACCATCAAGGTAGTACCAACGTCACCTCTTACTGGTGGTACAACAGTTCGATTCGTTGCTGAGTCTGGCTTCGGTTCGGATCGTCAGGGTAATGCCTCGGCCGCTTTGAATACATCGACATTCAATGTTGCTGTACCAAAGACCACTCCAGTAATTGCATGGACTGCAGCCGCTGAAGACGTGATCTTCAACCAAGCAGGTTCGTACGATTACGATCTCTCACAGTTGGTCAACATCACTGGAACCGATGCAACCGCTACCTACTCTGTGGATACCTCTGCAAATGGTTCGGCAACTGCAACAGTTAATGGTCACACTCTGTCCGTTACAGCACCTGGAACAATCAGCGTGACTGTATCGGTTGCAGAAACATCATCCGCATCCGTTGGTACTGCGACTCGTTCGTTCGTTCTCAATGGTGGAGTGGCTTCGTTCAACTGGACTCCAGAAGCGAACGCAACTGTTGGAACTCTTGCTGCTGATGGTTCGGCATACGTGATCACGGCGGCATCGCTTGGGACTCCAAGTGCAATTGGTGCAACTGTGAATCTCTCGGTTATCGGCGGCAGTGCATCAGCATCTGTCTCGACAGACCGTCAGAGTGTCATCGTTTCCACACCAGGAACAGTCACTATCAGCGTGGATGTAGCTGCCACCAATACGACGGCTGCTTCGAACGCTGCACGTACAGTCACTGTTGGCAAGGCAACACCAGTTGTTGTTTGGAATCAGGCTGCAAATGCAAAAATCGTGAAGACGGGTAACACAATTGCCCTTAACAACATCATCACGGTTCCTGCAGGCGCTGGCGCTCAAACATGGACAATCACGGGTACTGCGAAGTACACCAAGATTGTTGTAAGTGGCGTCACTCTGATCAAGATCACAAAGAAGGGAACGCTGAAACTGCAGGTAGCACTTGCTGAAAGCCCATCCTTCAATGCGGTTGCCAAGAACGTTACTGCAAAGCCATACGTGGCAAGCCTCAAGGCAATCAAGAAGAAATAAATTAAAGAGCACTTTGAGGGCATCGGCTGTGTGGCCGGTGCCCTCAAGTGTTTTCTCATTGCGATTCGAAACCAAATCAATTGGGCAAGAGTGAAAGCTCGTCACGGTCTGTTCCAATTCGCATAGGCTGAGAACATGCTTGAAACATCAGTAAGTGTGATCTGGGACTTCGTCGGATTTCTAACCCTCTTTCTCAAAATTTTCGCGTTTGCGAGCATTATTCGACAACCAGAAGCAGCATTCCCATTTCTTGATCGACAAACAAAATCAACGTGGTTAGTCATCTCTGGGCTTGCCGTTCTGTGCCACATATTCTTCGGCAGTTGGGGTTTAACTGGACTTATTGGGCTAGTTGCGTGTGCTGTTTATCTTGTTGACATCCTTCCGAAATTAAATGAAATGAAGAATCGGCGGTAACAATGGCTCGCGTCATCGGTGACATCACGCGAGGCACAACAAATCCCAATCGACTTCGTCGCATGGACCGTTGGATTTTGTTTGCGGTATGCCCAACTATTCGCGCAACTCCGGATCCACTCATTGTTGATCTCGGCTATGGCCAATCTCCAATCACCACGCTTGAACTTTTTGATCGACTCGTCAAACATGTGCGACCGGATTGTGAAGTTGTGGGAATTGAAATTGATCCTGAACGAGTAACACAGGCACAGTCACTCGTTAAAGCGGGTTTAAGTTTTCGGTTCGGTGGCTTTGAGGTTCCGTTAGATAGCAATCGCAAACCAATTGTGATTCGCGCAGCAAATGTGCTTAGGCAGTATGACGAAAGTCAGGTGCGTCAGTCGTGGGCGACCATGACTTCACGTTTAGCGCCGGATGGTTTTCTCGTTGAAGGTACCTGCGATGAAATTGGTCGCCGCAGCACTTGGGTTAGTGTGCGCGCAGGACACGATGTTCCTGAATCTTTAACTCTGTCTTTTCATGTCGGGTCACTTGAGATGCCGTCAGATATTGCGCCTCGTCTGCCTAAGGCACTTATTCATCGCAATGTTCCAGGCGAAAAGATTTATGACTTTCTGCACGAGTTCGACCGAGCTTGGCTTAGCCACGCTAATTTGATTCCATTTGGTGCTCGTCAACGATTTGTCGCAGCTATTGAAACGATGGTTGCCAGAGGAGTTCCGATACGCGACACCAAGGCTCGCTGGCGACTCGGGGAAGTCACCGTGCCATGGGAAACAGTGAGCCCTACTTCTTACCTTGGTTAGCCACGGCGGCTGCAGCCTCACGGGCTGCCTCGGGATCGAGGTACTGTCCGCCAGCTACAACAGGCTTGAAATCTTCGGTAAGTGAATAAACCAGAGGAATACCTGTGGGAATGTTCAGCCCTGCAATGTCTGCGTCGCTGATTCCGTCGAGATGCTTGACCAGCGCGCGAAGTGAATTGCCGTGTGCAGCCACCATGACCGTCTTACCCGCGCGAAGATCAGGAATGATTGCAGACTCCCAATAAGGCAGCATGCGCGTTACGACATCAGCAAGGCACTCGGTGGCAGGAAGCGCCGAACCCAAATCGGCATACCGAGGGTCGTGTGTCTGGGCGTATGGGTCGTTCGCGTCAATTGCCGGAGGTGGAGTGTCGTACGAGCGACGCCACAGCATGAATTGCTCCTCACCGTATTCAGCGAGAGTCTGTGCCTTGTCCTTGCCTTGGAGTGCGCCGTAGTGACGCTCGTTGAGACGCCATGAACGATTTACAGGAATCCAATGGCGATCTGCTACATCTAATGCAATGTTTGCGGTTTTAATCGCTCGGCGAAGTAAGGACGTGTGCAACACATCAGGAAGCATCCCGTGCTCTTTCAGGAGCTGCCCAGCGCGGGCGGCTTCGCCAAGGCCCTTTGCATTGAGGTCCACATCAACCCAGCCAGTGAAGAGATTCTTTTCATTCCATTCACTTTCGCCGTGGCGAACCAAAATCAAAGTATGCGTAGTCATACCAAAAGTTTAGAGCAGTACTAAGTCGCTTCGTTAAAAAGGTGCGTAAAGGCAGCAAGGTTCTCGGTGCTCAATCCAGAACTTGTGCGCCAGGCCCATTCACGTTCGATTGCTGAACGAAATCCGAGCTCAAGAAGAGTGTTGAAGGAGCCATCAGCTGCTGTGACTATTGCGCCGAATAAGTCGTCGAGCATTGTGGCATTGACTGAGCCACTTGGCATAGACCCGGTCAGGTAGATGTCTCCAAGATGGTCTACTGCATATCGCACAATAAACATTTTGATGTTTTGCTCCAGCAACCAGCGATAAACAGATTGGTGGTTCTCATCAGGATTGCGTGCGATGAAAGATTCCACACGCAAATACTTATCGCCACATGACAACGCAACGGTGATGTTGTGTCTTGCGACACCTGGAACTGTGGCAACGACAAATGACTCGCCCTCAGTTTCATACGCAATGTTGTTGGTTGTCAGAAAGTCAATGACGTCTTCGCGGCACGTCATGAGCGTGTCGACCGTGCTGTTGATGATGCAACAGCTTCTTCATAAACCTCTATTAAGGCATCGGTCGTAGCATTCCAACTGAAGCTGCGGGCATGCTCGACAGCTCCGTGTGACAACGTGGATAAGAGCGCCTCGTCCATGAAGGTATTGAACAAGACCTTGCCCCAATGTTGAGGGTCATGTCTGTCAACCAGCACTCCACTCACACTCTCGCGCACTGCTGTGGGAAGTCCGCCTACTCGGGCAGCTACAACAGGTGTCCCACACGCCTGCGCTTCTAGAGCCACGAGTCCAAATGACTCGCTATGCGAAGGCACTACACAGACCGTTGCTGCTCTAAAAAGCGTGACGAGGCGTGAGCGATTAGCAGGTGGTTCGAATCGGACGTTTTCGGTTAGCCCGAGCTCGTGTGCCAATGTGATGAGTGCATCGGGCTGCTCAAGTCCTGATCCCGACGGTCCGCCACAAATCACAACAAGCAGGCGGCTGCGCAAATCTGGATGATCATGCAACAACTCGGCTGCTGCTTTGATTAACACATCGGGTGCTTTTAACGGCTGAATCCGGCCTACGAAGAGCAGCACGATGGCGTCGTGATGTATTCCGAGTGCATCCCGAGCGATCCCAGAATCTCCTGGTGCAAATGACTCGAGATCTACACCTGGATGAACAACTCGAACTCGCTCAGGTTGCGCGCCATACAAATTAATAAGTTCTAGCGCCTCGGCTTGAGTATTAGCCACAAGCCGATCTGCTGCTTGCACAACCTGCTCTTCGCCGATTTCGCGAATCGCTGGCTCGGGAGAGTCACCATCGGCAAGTTGTAAGTTTTTAACGCGGGCCATGGTGTGCATCGTGTGCACTAGCGGAACATGCCAGCGTTCTTGCGCAATCCAACCAACTTGTCCTGAAAGCCAATAGTGCGAGTGCAGTAAATCGTAAAAGCCTTCAGGCTTGGCAGCTTCTGCTCTGAGCACTCCGGCTGTGACAGCACACAACTGTGCCGGCAAATCTTCTTTACGTAGCCCTTCAAATGGCCCAGCCGAGATGTGACGGACGAGAACTCCATCAGCCAAAGACGTGTTATCTAAGTCGTCGGGGCTGGTCGCACGCGTAAATATTTCAACTTCGATGCCACGAGCTGCAATGCGTTTCGCAGTTTCTGCAATGTAAACATTCATGCCACCAGAATCACCCGTGCCAGGTTGGTGCAACGGTGAGGTGTGCACTGAAAGAATTGCGATGCGCTCTAATGAAGTCATTAATGACTAACTTAGCGAATCCTCGCGATTGCGATACTTAGCGGCAAAAAGTGCTTATTTTGCGTAAGGTTCGCCAGTAACAATGTGCGTAATGCGACGCGCCACTGTAACTGCGTGGTCACCAAATCTCTCGTAGAACCGAGATAGCAAGGTGACGTCGATTGCCGCTTCCACCCCATGTGACCAGTTAGACGCAAGAACTGCGGTGAACAATTTTCTATGTAGAGAATCTAACTCGTCGTCAAAGTCCTTAATTTCCGATGCCAGTCCAGTGTCGCGAAATTCAATGACGTGAGCAGTTGCCGCAACGATTTTGTTTGCAGCAGCTCCCATCTTTTCAAATGTTGGATGCAATTCCACTGGTATAGACGAGTTTGGAAAACGCAAGCGGACTTGCTTGGCGACGTGTGACGCGAGATCTCCCATGCGCTCGAGAGACGTTGCAATACGAATTGCACCGACGACAAACCGAAGGTCTGTTGCCACTGGGGCTTGAAGTGCGGTGATTTGGATACATCGAGTTTCAATCTCGGCGTTCAGTTCGTTAAGCGTTCGGTCATTGTCGATGACTTTTTGGGCGATAGTGACGTTATCTGTCAACAACGCCTCTGTGGCGTCAGCCATCGCGGTTTGTACCAATTTGGTCATCGTGATCAGGTCACGTGTGAGATTGTCCAGTTGAAGTGAGTAATCCTCGCGCATGTCCTCCAGAATACGCTACGGACCGGGTAAACAAACTGAAACAACTCGTAACGCGCGCCGTCTAATCTGCAAACAATTCACGTGGAATGGGTGAACATTGCGTGAAATTGCCTTTCGCGCGCGCCTCCTGTCGAAATTGCCTTCTAGCCTTTACTGATACGAACGTGTAGCCGCATGGTCCGGGAACTTTGGCGGTTTGACGTTCGAAAATCGGTTTTTATTCTTTCGGTTAGGTGGAATTCTTCATGACACGGGTACTTGTCGTTGAAGACGAAGAAACCTTTCGCGACACGTTGTCATATCTATTAACACGTGAAGGCTATGACATTACGTTGGCGTCGAATGGTTTAGAAGGTCTTCGACAATTCGAATCTGTTGAACCAGACATCGTCTTGTTAGACATAATGATGCCTGAGCTTTCGGGCACTGAGGTCTGCCGAATTATTCGCCAAACCAGCGATACCCCAATCATCATGCTGACCGCCAAGGATTCGGAGATTGACAAAGTTCTGGGTCTTGAGATGGGCGCAGACGACTATGTGACTAAGCCGTTTTCTACTCGTGAGCTGGTTGCTCGAATTCGCGCCGTATTACGACGGGGAACAACAGGGACCGAAGAAGAGTTGCCGGAATCAATTATCGAAAGTGGACCTATCCACATAGATTTGCAACGACACACTGTTCGTGCTCGCGGCGTTGAAATCGCATTACCGCTAAAAGAATTCGAATTGCTCGCGCTATTGATTCGCAACGAAGGCAGAGTACTCACGCGGACTCAATTACTTGATCGCGTGTGGGGTTCGGATTATGTAGGCGATGGAAAAACACTTGACGTTCACATCAAGCGCTTACGGTCCAAGATTGAATCTGATCCAGGAGAACCCGTTCACATAATCACCGTGCGCGGTGTTGGTTACCGCTATAAGTCTTAAGCCGAGGGGGACGCACTAGGTGCAGGTGTTGCACTGTCTGTCGTCACTGGAGTCGGTGTCGGCTGTGGTAACTCAGGAATGATGACACCGCTGAATGGTCCCTCATTTGTGCTAATCAGAACCGACACTGTTATTGGATCGTTGTCCTGAAACTTAAATTGCAGCGTTATGAATTTTCCAGGCGTTAAAGTTCCTGTGGGGCTACTGAGCACAATGGAATTCGTTGAGTTGTAACCGATTTGTGTAGCTGATTTAGTTTGCAGGTAAATGGCCCCACTTGATAGTGCAGCTAAGTCACTTGTTGCGGCGATTCCCACAACGGCATTTGTTTTGTCTTCGCTGTTGTTCAAAATTGTGGCGATAATCGTTCCCACGTTCGGGTTCTTCGGATCAACAACTATTGAGGCGGCGCGCACTTCGAGCGATCCCGCTTTGGCAGACTGGCCGTTTCCAGAATTGCCTTGAAGTTGGGTAGGGGAGTTAAAACCAATTGCACATCCGCTGAGAACTAAGGCAGAACTAACCGCGAGAGCAGCGATGAGTGATGAGCGACGCATGTGAATTCCGACCCCTAGACATAGTGCTGATGTGTGTGGAAATCACTCTACTTGGGATTGACTTTGACCCGATAAACAAGGTGGCGTGAGTTAAAGCGCATTTCAGTGACACATCAAAGACCAGGCAAAAAGCCAATAGATTAGCGGTTTTTTTGGTCAAACAATGTCTGGGCTCGTGGTAGAATTGGGTTTCGACGTTAACGCGAGGAACTAAATACATGGCTTACAAAGTCGGAGAAACCGTGGTGTACCCACATCATGGCGCTGCAGACATCATTTCTAAGGAAAAGCGCGTCATCAAGGGCGAGGAAAAGGAATATCTCGTTCTTAAGGTTCACCAGTCCGACCTGACCGTGCGCGTGCCTTCCGACAATCTGGAACTTGTTGGCGTTCGTGACGTCACGAGCCAAGAAGGACTCGAAAAGGTATTCGGCGTTCTTCGTATGCCGTATGTGGAAGATCCTGCAAACTGGTCCCGCCGCTTCAAGGCCAATACTGAAAAGCTTTCTTCAGGCGATGTTATTAAGGTTGCTGAAGTTGTTCGCGACCTGTGGCGTCGTGCCCAAAAGAAGCCGTTATCAACCGGTGAAAAGAGCATGCTTCATCGTGCTCGTGTGCAACTCATCAGCGAGATTGCTTTGGCAGAACGAACGAACGAAGTTCGCGCCGAAGAAATCCTTGACGAGGTTTTGGCTTCCTAATGTCTCATGCCGCTCCTGGCCGAGTGGCGGCAATAATTCCCGCTGCTGGTTCTGGTGTGCGCTTCGGGTCGGACACTCCAAAAGCTTTTATTGAGCTAGACGGCATTTCACTGCTTACTCGATCTGCGCTAGCGATGAGCGTTGTTGCTGACGTCATTGTTGTCTCAGCGCCAGCAGACTTACTTCAACATGCGAGTGACTCTTTAGCAAGTATTGATTGTGAAGTCCACGTAGTCGCTGGCGGTTCAAGTCGGCAAGATTCAGTAGCCAATGCACTAGCCATTTTGTCTGACGATATTCAGATTGTGCTTATTCATGATGCGGCTCGACCACTGGTTCCTACCCGCGTAAGTCAAGACATCGTGACTGCGTTGCACTCAGGCGCGCAAGCCGTCATTCCGGTATTGCCGGTCGTGGACACAATTAAACGTGTTGATGAATTGGGAATGGTTATTGAAACTATTGATCGCGCGACATTGCGTCGGGTGCAAACACCGCAAGGCTTCACACGCCAAGCACTTGCAGCCGCATATTCAGATCCAACTCACATTGCCACTGACGACGCCGGTCTCATGGAAACTTTGGGGATTCCCGTGCTCACAGTTCTGGGCGATGAACGGTCACTGAAAATTACAACGCCGGATGATTTTGAAATTGCTTTAGGTTTCTTAGGAGAAGTGCAATGACCGATTTGCGAGTTGGCAACGGTGTCGACGTGCATCCACTTGAAGCCGGACGCCCGATGTTTTTAGCGGGCCTGGAATGGCCAGATGAAACACGCGGTTGTGCAGGACACTCCGATGGTGACGTTGCAGCTCACGCGCTCTGTGACGCATTGCTTTCTGCGGCTGGCCTAGGTGACTTAGGTTCCGTCTTTGGCGTCGATCGTCCCGAGATAGCTAATGCATCTGGCGAAACGTTGTTACGTGAAGTGCATGGCTTGCTCACTTCGAATGGCTGGACTGTAGTGAATGGGTCAGTCCAAGTGATTGCTAATTCTCCGAAAATCGGCCCACGTCGCTCGCAAGCGCAAGACGCATTATCTCGGGCGCTTGGTGGCGCACCGATTTCAGTAGCTGGCACGACCTCGGATGGCTTGGGCCTGACTGGTAGAGGCGAAGGTATTGCTGCGATAGCTACCGCCTTAATTAGTCGATAACACATTTGTTGTCTGTTGCGTTTCAGTTGGCATTGGTAACATAAGCAAATGTTGGCGCTAGTTCTTAAGCGGTATGTGCGCAGAACAAGTCAACTCGGTTCAGTCTCGATTGTTGTTTGCATCTTCGTGGCGATTATTGCGAGTGTATTCGCGACTAGTAACTCGATACAAAACACAGCTGTTGCCCATGAATTGGCGGGAGCGCAACTAACGCAAGCAAATCTCACCGCAACTTTCGATGGTGACCTGGCTACGACGCCGCAAGATTCGCTTGATAGGCAAGTAAGAAGTTCTCTAGCACGTCTTGGTGTAGACAACCCGATGTTTTTTGTTACCTATCGCCCGATATCGAATGCGATCGGGCAAACTTTTCAATTAGTTGGAGTCGATGAAAAGTACCTAACTCGTGCAGGTATGTCAGCTTCGAGTTGGTGTGATCCGAATGATTGTGCAATTTCATTGTTATCGGGCAGTGACATCGCGCTTCCACATGTGTTTAACAAACTCGGTCCAGCCGAAATAAACACGTCAGCAATCTCAGACCTCACGATTCAAGATGGTGTTTCTGTTTATGTCACCTCAGATATTCAGGGATTACTCGCGTTTCCCAGCATTACAGATTTATCTCGCACATTAGTGTGGACTGCACCCGTTAATGAAGAGCATCTTGCGCAATTCGGACCGCAAAAAAGTCTGGCGGAAATGCGAGAAATCTCCAATCAATTTTCTCTTTACTCGGCACATCTGATCCTCCATTTTCCGGAGCAACCCATTGCTCAGGCCGTGGCGCAATCACAGTCAGCTACCCAGCGCCTCAATCGAATGCTTGCACTGTGTGCTTTCCTATTTGCTGCCGTCGTCATCTTCTTGAGTGGTAATGCGCGGGAATCACATCAACAGGTATCCGCTGTCTGGAATCAGATACGCGGCAGTTCTGCTGCACCGCTTGCGTGGCTAAGCGCAGGGGTGAGCGTGCTACCTGGACTTCTTATTGCCGTGGCGTGGATTTTCATTTCTCCGGCTGCCGCAGGTTTTATGTTCGGCTTCGCTTTAGTTGCCGGAATTCTTGTTGCTGTAGTCCTGAGTGGAAATATGCGACTTGCAGTCATTGCACTGACACTTGTAGCAACCAGCGCGGCAATAAAAACCCAAGAGCCCGGACTAGTTGCAACCCTGGTGGCTGTCGTAGTTGCTGTGCTTGCGCAAAGAGTACTTACCCGCACGTGGACTAAACCTCTTTCACTTGCGACAAGTCGTCGTCCCGAGACAACGCGAAACTCGCTACTCATTGCAGTATGCACTGCTGTTATCACAAGCTGGTTGGTCACAGCGCACGCCCTTGATCAGCAAGAAAGCCAACACATTACATATGTGTCACCCCTGCAATCAGCTGTGTCGGGTTTTACCACGGGAGTATTTCAAAACAATTCTTTAGATGACTTTAGAAAGTTTGGAAATGTCTTTCCGATCGAAACCATTCCGGCAACTTCGAGTGGTCGCGGATACAGCGTTGAGAATGTCCAATTAGTGGGTCTACCCAATCAAGCTGACCTTTCGAATGTGTCTGACATTGGTGGTCCAACCCAAGCGCAACTCCAGCAACTGCTTGACGATAACCAAGCGTTGCCCATCTTGGGGCTAGACCAGCCACTTGTGGTGCAGCACGTACCTGCTCGAATGGAACTCGGTGTGTGGGTATTGGATGCCAATAATGAATCCCGTCGTATGTCGTCGAGCAGCGTCATTTCGAGTCACACTCGGATTTTGGGTGTGGAGATTTCCCAGACTTCTAAAGATCTTGAACGAAGCCAACACGCAGTAGGGGAAGGCAAGCATGCGATTGCTTTACCGTCAGGTCTTGTTTCGTTTGAATTCCCTGGTGGCCAAAAAGTTAACACCAATATTCGGCTCACATCTGGATCGATTTATTTTCCGGCACAGATTCACACCACACCTCTTCGCGCGATTGTGAGCAACGGACTTGCAAAAGTTGGCGACTCGTTAGTCGTTAACATCACAGCAGAGCAACCAATCCAACTTCAAGTTGTTGGTGTCGCAACTATATTTCCAAATGCCCCGCAAAAGTTTGCCGTAGTTGACCAAGCCGCTCTGAACAATTATCTGGCAAGCACACGTCCCGAGATGATTCGTTCCACTCAACTTTGGATTGCAGGAAATGTTCCAACTCAATCGAATAAATTCGCAGGACTAAAAGTTGTTAATCGCAATCAGTTGCATCAAGAATTTCTTAGTGATGCAACTCGTCTGAAAACTCGTGAGCTGTATTACGGCGTATCTGGAATCCTCATTGTGTTAGTACTCTTTTTTGCTCGATCTGGCTCGCGTACTATTCGAAAAAATTCCAGAATTTTGGAATGGTCCGGTCGCGGAAGTTCACCAGCTTTTGTGCATCAATCAATTACACGAGTGCTTTCTGCGATATTTTCAATTCATATTGTGTTGGCCGTGGCTTTAAGTTATCTGGTCACATCGATACTGGTGTCGAGTGAGACAGTCACGTGGGCTGGGCTAGATGCAATTCCTTCAGTCATGGCGCAGTTCTCGTGGCCATTGCTTGGAATGATTTTTCTCGTACTTCTTGCTACGTCTTTAGTTGGCGTGTACTCAGGCAGGTCGCGTCATGACAATTGATTTACACGACGTCTTGCATCTATATCCGAGTCCTTCAGGGATGGTTCCCGCGCTACGTGGACTCAATTTCTCGGTGGCCGCTGGTGAAATTTGTATCGTGCGTGGCCCGAATGGTTCAGGCAAAAGTACGTTAGTTGAGATTTTGGCGGGGGCACTTAAACCCTCAGCCGGCAAAGTCACGGTGTCTGGGACTATTCGACTGGTCCGTCAGCATGGAAACATTCTTCACGAATTGACTGTTGCCGAGTATCTCAATCTCTCAGGTCAAAATTCTCAAGCAATTTTGGCGGAGTGGGACCTCACGGGCCTGGCCCAGATACGCATGTCGGAGTTGAGTCGCGGAACTAGCCAACTCATTTCAGTGGCCGCAGTGCTGACGTCTCGACCACACATCCTGCTTGCCGATGAGCCCGCCGCTTCACTATCGACCGCAGAGTCCGACATTCTTTATCAACGGGTGACTGAGTATTGTCGTGAAAACAAAATCACGCTTGTTCTTGTGACCCACGACTTCGCTGCGGAAAAATTTGCAGATCGCATTGTCCGATTGAGTGACGGTCGAATAAGTGAGCAGTGGCTTCCAGGGGAATCTGAAAGATCCATTATTGACCGACATGGCTGGATGAAGCTTTCTCGCAATGCAGGATTGCAGCTGCCGGGTTTAACTCGCATTGCTGACAATGGTGATGATCTTCGTTTAACGGAACTCACGCGAGCAGACACCACGGCCGAATTGAATAATCGACAAGATCCGAGCGATGTTGTTGTCGTAAAAGCCCATGACCTGGTGAGTGGTTTCGGTGGAATCCCCGCCCTACGCGAATGCACATTGAGTATTCGTGAGAATTCCTTAACCGCAATTACCGGATTAGCCGGTTCAGGTAAAACCACGTTGCTGAAAACTCTTAGCGGTCAGATGCCTGTTATCTCAGGAACTTTAGATGTCACTGGCTCAATGACGCTTTTTATCGACCATGTTGGTGAACACCTCTCAGTGCGCGAGGCCGGTGCTCTCGAAGAGTTTGTTGAGTCACTTGGCCTGGAGAACTTTGCGGATAGAGCTATGAATAAGTTGTCTGGCGGTCAAAGACAGAAGTCACTTGTAGCGCTTGCGCTGTCCAGTACGTCTGACATTTTGTTAATTGACGATCCAACAAATTCACTAGATGAAGAAAATCGTGAATTGGTGTGTGATGTGTTACTCAATCAAGCGAACCGAACAATTGTTGTATCAACAAGTGACCAGATGCTAATTGAATGTTGTCACGACGTCGTAGAGCTTTCGACTAAGCCGGAGCGAGTAAATCTAGTTATGCACTCTTTCGCATACGAAAAGTACGAATAGCCCCAAGACCGAGAGCATAAATCGGGAAGCTAAAAAGAATTGAACCTGTTACTTGACCAAGTTGAATTCCAGAATTGTTGTTGTATGAAAACGAAATGTACGCCAAGTCAATTAAATAAATAATTCCAAACGGCAATGTGACATTGCGCATCCACTTGGCTTTAACAATATGTGGAAATTGGAATGTAGTTAGTTGGGAAACACACAACACGAAAATGACGATTGCAACTTGTGTTGAGGTTGCGTGCGCAACGTATAACGAGGGAACGGCCAAGTTCCAAGCAGCCGGGAACCCGTTAAACCATGAATCTTCTGTTTCTAAATCCGTGCGTGCAAACCATAACGCGGAAAACATAAAAGTTAGTCCAGCGAGTGCAATCTCGAAGTGCGCAGGCAGCATCTTGAAGTGGATCATGAACGCAATGGGGACAACCACGCAGGTAACGTAGTCGACGACAAGGTCGAGTACGTGTCCGTCAATTCTGGGTGCGTGAATAACAACGTCGAACTTTCGTGCGACTGGGCCGTCAAGGCCATCTAGTACTTGCGAGACGATGAGCCAAATGAGGGCGCTTCGAACATCGTCATTGAAAATGGATTGCAGTGCGAGCATCCCCATGACTGCGCCGCTGGCGGTGAGGGTATGGATCGCATAGCCAGCGCGTTTCGTACGTTGAGGAAGGGCCATGTCTCAAGGGTATGTGTATCGACGAAGCTGTGCGACCTAGACGGTACGGTAATTAAATGAGGCTTCCTGATTGGCGAAATTCGGCGGTGAGGCGCAATTACACTCTGGGGTGGATTGCGATTTCGCTTGTCTGGTCTGTCACGCGGGCCGTCATCATCGGTCACGTATTTGGGACCCATGGGACGAGTGCTTATGGATATCTCATTGTTGATTTGGTTACGACCATTCCATATGCCATCTATTCAGCCAAGGCTGCCTTTTCGTGGCTTGATAAGTCGCCAATGTTTGCCAAATATTTCGCAATCGCCAGTGGATGTTTCATTGCCCCAGATGTTTACGTTATTGCCACAGCTCGTCATGTGTCCCCCGTCGTGTGGATCGGGTTTGGAACTTTCGTACTCGTGATGGCCGCGCTTGCTGTGAAGTTTGCTCGAGAAAAATAGCAATTCTTTCTGCATGCAGGTCATTGATTCTCTGAACTATCAAGTCAACGCATCTTTTTAAGTTTTAGGCGCATAAAATGAAAATAGAATTCCAAATTCTAAGGACCGCAAATAATGGCACATGTTGATGTAAACAAAGACACCATGACGCTCGTGCTTACACGAACTGAAATCGTCTTCGCCCTGCATCGCTCACCACAAGCGCGAGTGACTGACATAGTCGAAATAACTGCGTATCCGAATCTATGGTTGGCCCCCGAGATACATGGATTCCGTGCACCAGGAACGGGAATTCCTTGGGTTGTTGCTTTAGGTACATGGCGTATGCGTCATTCAAAAAACTTTTGCGCCGTCTATAAAAAGAATCCAGGTTTTGTTATTTCGTTTCGGGAAGGCGAATTCGCATCATGGGTTTTCACTGCGCCCGAGATTCCATCTGAACTTCACAGATTTCTTAGCTGACGAGACGTGAGTCAGATTCCTATTCGAATTCCATAGGACTAACTCTGTAGTGAGTCACCTGAATCAATAACGCCTAATTGTTCAACGCGCGTCTCGTGACGACCGCCTTCGAACTCGGTGCGTAGAAACATTGCTAATGCTTCAATTGCCACACTTGGTGTGGTTATTCGTTCACCAAAGCATGCGACATTCGCATCATTATGAGCGCGCGTCATCAATGCGTCTTGTTCGTCGCGAATAACGCCGCCCCGCACGCCTGCAACCTTGTTGGCCGCCATACAGATGCCTTGGCCTGAACCGCACACAAGCACGCCAAAGTCCGACTCTCCGTGTGCCACGCTTAGACCGACAGCCTGACCGTACTTTGGGTAGTCGGTGCGTTCATCGGAATGGGTCCCGAAATCCTGCACATCATGACCTTGTTCGAGCAGCCAGATCCGCAGGTTCTCTTTGAGATTAAATCCAGCGTGATCGCTTCCGATTGCTATCTTCATGGCCATCCTTTGAGCGGTGATATTGCTCAATTATCGCCTAGCCACCTAGGCAGGAACGCAAACAACAGCATTTCGTAGGCGTCAATTTCTTAAGTAGTCTTGTCTCGTGCGCCTTTATGACACTGCGACGCGTGCGATACGCGATTTCACACCACTGGTACCGGGCAAGGTATCGATGTATGTGTGTGGTGCCACCGTGCAATCTTCACCCCATGTTGGCCATATTCGCTCAGGTGTCGCTTTCGATGTGCTCGCACGCTGGCTACGAAGCTCGGGATTCGAAGTTACTTTGGTTCGTAATGTCACCGATATAGATGACAAGATTCTGGCAAAAGAGCAGTCTGAAAACCGACCATGGTGGGCAGTCGCTGCACATTATGAACGCGAATTCCAAGAGGCTTACCGAATTTTGGGTTGCACGCCTCCGACGGTTGAGCCGCGCGCCACTGGTCACATCACACAGATGATCACCTTGATGGAACGACTCATTGAACGTGGTCATGCCTATGCTGTCGATGCCGATGTGTACTTCGATGTGCGATCATTTGCCGACTACGGAAAATTGTCCGGCCAGAAAATAGATGACTTACTTCCTGCCGCAGACTCGGCACAAGAATCCCGCAAAAAAGACCCACGAGATTTTGCTTTGTGGAAGTCAACAAAACCCGGTGAACCGTCATGGCCAACACCGTGGGGCGATGGGCGACCTGGTTGGCACTTAGAGTGCTCGGCGATGGCGCAAGCATATTTAGGTACGGCCTTTGATATTCACGGCGGCGGACTTGACCTTGTTTTTCCACATCACGAAAACGAAGTCGCGCAGTCCAAAGCATCTGGCGGGGACTTCGCAAACTTCTGGCTACACAATGCGTGGGTAACAACGGCTGGCGAAAAAATGAGCAAGTCGTTGGGTAACTCACTCGTGGTCATGGAAGTTGTCAAGCGCGTGCGTCCGATTGAACTGCGTTGGTACTTAGCCAGTGCTCACTATCGCAGCAACCTCGAGTTTGGTGACGCTTCATTGCAAGAATCTGCGGTTGCTTATCAACGCATCGAAAACTTTGTTCGACGAGCCAGCGAAATCGCACCTCAACATCATGCAGGTTCCATCCCTTCGGCTTTCGCAGATGCACTCAATGATGACCTAAATGTGCCTGCTGCGTTAGCGGTGTTACACGAATCGGTGACTGCCGGCAATACGTTGCTTGCGAACAACGCAAAAGTGTCTGAGATTGCTCAGCAACTTGCAGATGTGCGAGTCATGCTGGATATTCTGGGTGTTGACCCATTAGCCGACATGTGGACACAATACGCGAGTGTGTCGACAGAAAAGATTGAAAGTGTTCTTGAGCATTTCGTTTCCCGCGAAATTTCTGCTCGCACTCAAGCAAAGCAAGAAAAGAATTTTCAGCAAGCAGACGCGATTCGTGATGAACTTCGGTCATTAGGCATTGCTTTAGAAGACGGCGCTGACGGCGTGCGTTGGACTTTGGAGAAGTAATGGCCGGCAATTCAAAACGTAAAGGCGCTGTGCGCAAAGGCGGTAAAGCACCGCTCGTAGGTTCAGGCGGACGAGGTAAGCAAAAACTCGAAGGTCGCGGTCCAACACCTAAGGCAACTGATCGCGATTACCACCCAGCTGCGAAGCGAAAGAAACTTTCGGAACGAGCAGCAGCAAAGCGCACGTCGGCCAAAGTAAGCCGACCACGTGATCGTGACGGCATTGAGTGGGTAGCAGGGCGTAACTCTGTGCTCGAAGTTTTACGCGCAGACATTCCAGCCGCAGCAGTGTACGTTCAGCAATATATTGAGAACGATGATCGCCTCAAGGAAATCATTCAGCTCGCAAGTGACAAGGGCATCGCATTGCTCGAATCACCACGTGGCGAACTTGATCGCATGACTGATGGCGCAGTTCACCAAGGTGTTGCTGCTCGTATTCCGCCTTACCAATATGCCGATCCAGAAGACCTTCTATTCGACGCCTTCGACGCATCGGATGCACCATTTTTCGTAGCACTTGATGGAGTGACCGATCCACGCAACCTCGGAGCTGTGATTCGTTCGTCTGCAGCGTTTGGTGCTGACGGAGTGCTGATCCCAGAGCGTCGTGCCGCAGGCATGACTGCGTCTGCCTGGAAAACTTCCGCTGGCGCAGCATCCCGGGTTCCCGTCGCTCGTGCTGTGAACATCACCCGCACACTTGTGGCTTACCGCAAAGAAGGCTGTGTCGTTGTTGGACTCGATGCCGACGGCGATGTTGAGCTACATGCGTTTGATCCTGCAATTGCCAGTGGTCCGATTGTGTTGGTCGTTGGCGGCGAACAAAGCGGCATGTCTCGCTTAGTGCGTGATACGTGCGACATGGTTATCTCGATTCCCATGTATGACGAAACCGAGTCACTCAACGCAGGTGTTGCAGCCGGTATCGCAATGTACGAGATCGCCAAACTTCGCAGTTAGTTACTTCTCACATCAATGTCGGGAAGATCTTCTGGAAAAACTAGTCGCATTTCCTGAGTGTTCTCGAGTACTTCGTCCGTTGCAGTCCCAATGATGGCGCGTTCATCCGGTTTCACTACGAGCACAGTCCTGACGTAATTCTCTGTCGCCGGCAAACGACCAACATCATGTCCTGCTTTTTCTGACATGAACCATCTATGTTGCAGCACTTCGTGATACATCTCGGCTGGCTCTATCTTGCCTCGCAAAGAACGAGGCACCATCGCAAGAATTGGTTCAAAGCATTCAGTCACCCATTTATGAGCAGCGAGCTCTTCGTCACTAGTAGAAAGGCCAATTTCTAATCGAAACTGATCAAGGTCGTTAAGTAATCGTCGTGCTTGGTTTTCTTCAACATCTAATCCAGTCAAGCGGATCAATCGTCGAGCGTGGTGCCCAGCGTCTACGACTTTGGGAGTCATAACAATCCGAATGTCATTGTCGCTTGGGTGCAATGGTGTGGTTGTGAGCATCTCAGCGACGTCGTAACCCATGTTGTTGAGTTTGCGGATTCGTTCATCAAGTTTGTAACGCTCATTGGAAGCCATAATGAGCGGTGACGTGATTTCGTTCCATAGCCAGTTGTATCGGGCACGAATCTTTTTGCCAGTCTCAATGGCATCAAGTGACTCGTGAAGTAAGTCAGCAGACTGCAAATCCATAAGTTCGCCCGTTGCGTTTGTCACTGCAAGCTCGACGTCGTACTCGCGTTGCCCATCACTAAGTCGTGGTTGGAAATCGCCGGTTTCGGCATCCACGAGGTAGGCAGCAAACGAACCGGCGTCTCGTCGGAACAAGGTATTCGACAACGAACAGTCACCCCAACTGAAACCAACAAGATGAAGCCGTACGAGCAACACAGCCAGCGCATCTAGCAAGCGCTCTGCGGTATCGGGTCGCAAAGTACTCGAGAAAAGTGCTCGATAGGGCAACGAGAATTCCAAGTGACGAGTCATAAGTGCTGCGGGAAGTTCCTCGCCTGAATCTGAAACACGTCCCGTGATAACGCCTACGGGCTCCACACATGGCACACCACGTCGCACAAGTTTTTGCAGCAAATCATATTCACGCTCAGCAATAGGCTGTTGGGTTTCCTTGATTGCGTACACGATTCCATGCAGCCGAACAAACTTCACGATGTGACGACTGATGCCTTTTGGTAACGCAACGGTCGTTTCTTCTGACCAATCTGCCAGCGGAGTCGCCCATGGCAGAAACAACAGGTCAGTGTCAGTGAGAGCTGCCGTTACTTCAAATGCCATGCGTTGTCCTTCGTGAAAGATGAAAGGACCCAACCGATTGGCTGGGTCCTTTCACTGGGTTCAAACTAGTTGCCTAGGCGAAGACCCGTTGCTGGGTTGAACGCGTGCGTGTGGCCACCAGTGACTTGCAGGCGAACATTTTCACCCTTGCGCGGAATGTTGCGTCCATCAGTTCGGATTGTGACCTGGTTGACTTCACCGTTTGCATTGGTGATGTCGCCGTAGATGTAACCATCGGCGCCAAGGCTTTCCACGATGTTGACATGCATTGCAAAGCCTTCAGTACCAACGACAGTGTCTTCTGGACGGAAGCCCAATGTGATTGTGTCTAGTCCTGCACTTCGCGCAGCTCCAAGCACATCTTGTCCAAGCGGTACATGTGCGTCACCAAGTACAGCGCCTTCGCTATCGATGCGAACATCAATCAGATTCATTGCAGGGGATCCGATGAATCCTGCA
Organism: Actinomycetota bacterium; assembly: GCA_947448865.1. GTDB lineage: Bacteria > Actinomycetota > Actinomycetes > S36-B12 > UBA5976 > UBA5976. The sequence continues at coordinate 19,805 of CANFOW010000012.1, read as the reverse complement.
ACGAAAGCGTTGACTGGACGGTCGTATAGCGCTTGTGGTGTATCGCATTGTTGCAAGAAGCCATCTTTCATGACCGCAACACGATCACCCATGGTCATAGCTTCGGTCTGGTCGTGCGTGACGTACACAGTTGTGACGCCGAGACGTTGCTGCAGTGAAGCAATTTGGGTACGAGTCTGAACACGTAACTTCGCATCCAAGTTTGACAGTGGTTCGTCCATCAAGAAGACCTGTGGGTTACGCACGATTGCACGACCCATAGCCACGCGCTGACGTTGACCACCGGAAAGATTCTTCGGCTTGCGATCAAGGTATGGCTCAAGGTCGAGAATCTTCGCAGCTTCAACTACGCGCTTATTAATTTCGTCCTTGCTGACGCCAGCGATCTTGAGTGCGAAGCCCATATTTTCGGCAACGCTCATGTGTGGGTACAACGCGTAGTTCTGGAACACCATCGCGATGTCACGATCTTTAGGTGCAACATCAGTAACTTCACGATCGCCGATGAAGATGGAACCTGAGTTCACTTCTTCAAGGCCAGCGAGCATGCGCAGCGATGTGGACTTGCCACAGCCTGATGGGCCAACAAGAACAAGAAATTCGCCATCGGCGATTTCTAAGTCAAGGGCATTGACGGCTGGGACTGTGGAACCCGGATATGTTCGGGTGGCTTGCGAAAAAACGACAGTAGCCATTATTTTCTCCTTCACCGACAGGCACGTGTCGGACGATCCGTTGTAAAGGTCTTGCGGCTTTTCAGCCCCAAGTGTCACCATGTGGCAACCCCTCTAGTCTGCCATTTCAGCAGTATCTAGAGCAATGGGAATTGCAGATATAACGCATGTAACGCAATTACGGTTTGGGCATTTGGGGATATTTTCCTAGACTTAGGGGACGGTTTAAGCGTGCTTAAATCCGTGCCCCCTTAGCTCAGTGGTAGAGCATCGCTCTTGTAAAGCGAGGGTCATCCGTTCAAATCGGATAGGGGGCTCCACAATAAGAAAGCCCCTGGTTTCCCAGGGGCTTTCTTATTTATTTGGACTTACTTGACCTTGCTTGTGGTCTTTGCGAAGTAGCTCGCAGTTCCCGCAAGGTTGGTAGCCGTTACCTTGACCGAAACGTACGAGCCCTTTTGAGCTGCCGTCAAGGTAAAGGTTGAGCCAGTTGCACCCGCAATTGCGGTACACGCAACAGGCACTGTTGCAGCGCGAGACTTCGACGCATTACATGCGTACCACTGGTAAGTCTTCGTGATGGTTGCCTTGCCTGACCAGGTTCCTGCCTTCGCAGTCAGCTTCTTGCCTGACTTAGCAGTACCAGTGACATATGGCTTCTTGCTCGTCGATGTTCCAACCTTCGGAGCTGCTCCATAGCTTGGAGCAGTTGCACCGTTGATTGTGACGTCATCAATTGCAATGGTCAGCGCAGATGCCTTGTTAGCCGTGACTCCGTCCACGAAGTCTGGGAAGAGCGAGAACTTCGTGTACTCCTGATCAGCTGGGTTGTAGGTTCCATCCGATGCAAAATCGAATGTCACTCGCTGCCAGCCCTTATGAACAGAAATATCTGAGATAGCTCCTGCAGCGCCAACTTCAATCTTTCCGCGAATCAGGAAGCTTGCATCCGAAGCAGAGTAGACGCTCATCGAGACTGTCGTGTGACTCGAATCGGTCACCTTGAATGTCCCCGTGGAGAAGTCAAACAACGTGATACCTGCATAGAAAGGAGCACCCGCGGCGTATGAGAACGTGAGAGCCTTTCCACCGTTGCCACCTGCTGGAGCATTTTCAACAACCGAGGATGAGTTACCAAAGTTGCCTAACAGGTAACCCGATGTATCGCTTGTCTCAAACGTTGCCAAGAGTGCTGGCGCGGTACGAGGAGCAGGTGGTGACAACACAACAGGTGCGAATGTCACGTTGTCCATGTACCAAATTGAACCGGTAGCGCCAGCGGCATCGCCGACAGCACCGAAGTTCATGAAGACACTTGCCTTGTCGTAGACACTTGCTGGATTAAAAGCACCTTCAACTGGGCTCGAGAAATCGAATGTGTAGGTGTGCCATCCGGTAACAGTTGTTTCAGTTGAAGCTGCTGATACAGATGTAGAGCTACTGAGCGTGTTTTCTACCTTGATTCGAATTGTCTTGCCAGCTACTGGCGCATAGACGTCAGCAGTCACAACAAAATTGCCTGGTGCGATTAGGTTGTAATTGCCACGCGACTTCAGGAATGTGGACCCAGCCCATTCCAAGCCACCGCGCACAATCTTCAGCGCCTTAGTTCCACCGAATCCGACTGGAGCATTAGTAACGATTGAAGACTGTTCATACCCTGCACCACACTGCAGCGCAGACTGGCGAGGATCACAACCGAAATCGTTACCCGTACCGGATGCGATGTAGTTTGTGCCGTCTTCAAAGTTCTGTACCCAAGGATCATTCTTTGGAATTGATACCTGAGTCAGGTCGAATGCGAGGTTGTCGGCGTTGTAGAGCTTGCTTGTGGATGCGAGTGCTGTTGTTGCTTGTCCACATGCAATGCCCCAGTCATCGTGTCCAGTTCCAGCGTTGGAGTTAGTTGGGTCAGCGATGAGCACAATCTTTGAGTAGGTCACCGATGAGTCGTAACTACCCGACAGTGGGTTAGAGAAATCGAAATTCAACGTTGACCAGGTTGATGCAGAACTGCTACTGGTTGCTTGCGCAATGATGGCGTTGTTATCTGAAGCGTCGGTGACTTTCAGTTGTACTGGGACACTGGTTCCGGTGTACGACATGAAATCAAGTGACATGCTCATGTGGCCATCAGAAAGTACGGTTCCATCGGTACGGTTCTGAAGCACAATGCCGGCGTATCCCGCAGCTGCCTGAGGCTTGACAAAACGCAATACCTTGCCAGTTTGTGAGCCAGCAGATGCCGAACCAATGTTCCAGTTAGGGCCAGTGGTCCAATCAACGCCAGCGACAAACTCTGCATCGGTAGGTTTCCACACACCCCACTGAATGCCACAAAACGCATCCGTGGTGTAACCACTCGAATCATCCGACTCAAACGTCGTGGTGACTGACTGGGTGTATGCATGCGCTGGGGATGTGACTCCAACAACGCCAGAAATTCCAAGTGCTAGCGAACTAGCAGACGTGAGGAGCTTGCGCGCCCACGATGTGTTTACTTTCATGTGTGATCCCTCCACAGAGACTTGTGAGAAGTAACTGGAGGTTCCTAAACGTAGGCACGCTAAAAAACCACAAGTTACAGGTCACGTGCGCACACACGTAAGAGCAGGTTATGGGCAGATGAACATTTGTGAAAGCGCTCTCATAAAAATCATGGTTTCCGTTATGAAAACGTTATTTATGGCTGGGGGCCTTGACCTGTGCTTACTCGCAACGCGTGGGTAAACATGAAATTTCATTGGGAATCATGGGCAAATGGCGGGCCGGGAGAGCTTCTGGGGACTGTGGGTGCTGAGCTCAATGAGGACAGGATTGCCGAAATAGCCGATCGATGAAAAAGATTCGGGGAGTCCAGAAACCTGAACTCCCCGAATGTGATTGGAATGTGTCCTACTTTGCGATTGCCTTAGCCAAACTCGCCGAGAGTATCGACTGATCTGGTCCTCCGGCACTATGCACTGTTTCAAGTACGCGCAAGTACTTCTTGTTGAACGGCGTTGTCATCGTCGCCTTAATGAGTTTCAGCGGTGATCCTGAAGCAGCAGCAATAAGTGTGCACGTACCTGGCACAGTCGTTGAAGCGACAAGCGCCTTGGTCGTACACGCGTACCACGTGTATGAATACGTCACTGCCGGGAATGCTTGCCATGTTCCAGGCACCACCGTTACAAACTTGTTGGTTTTTGCGGTGCCTGTGAGTGTTGGGCTTGTTAGTGGAACTATGTCACCCCAGCGAACAACTGTTTGCACGGAAGTGACCGATGCAGGAACAGTTGGATTTGTTAGCGCACCTTCACCTAACTGAGTCGTGACACCATCAGGATTCGAAGCAACCGCAGTAATTGTTTGGGTTCCGTTGGTCGTGCCCGCCGCAGGAGCTGCAGTCTTGACCGTGACATTGCCGTCAGCATCCGAAATGAGATCCACCTTCGAACTGCCTGAACCCAAATCCGTTACACCTGTTTGGTCAGATGCAAATGATCCGCCTGTTTGAGTAACTGTGACAGGAATTCCTGCGAATCCGTTTCCGTAACGATCTGCAACTTTGAAGGTGACATTTCGGGTCTGGCCAACAGCGCCAACAACGCTTGCTTCGGGCGCTTCGATGTTTCTTACTGTCGTGATGTCTTTCTTTGCGTAGGTCTGTGACACTTGGTAACTCTGATTACCAACAGTAATTGTGAAGGTTGTTGTACCGTCACGAGTGCCCATCAATACAAACGATGATGCATATTGAAGTGAGAATGTTTCAACTGCATTCATTTGCGACACATCTTTTACTTCGCTTGCAAGAGGCAAGTTGTATTGGTTATGGCACACATCAACATTTAAACCGTCGTTGCACACACGTACTGCGTAGCCTCCGTTGGTTGCGCTGATTGTGACGTCAGGTGCGTAAAGACTTTGTTTCATCTGACAAGTTTTAGAAATCTTCTTCCATGATTTGATTGCGCCATTTGACTTTCGCACTGGTACAAAACACGAAGTATCTGGGTTGTCATTTGTGAAATATTCAAAACGCTTCCCCGGTTCAGCCAATGGCTTGGTAACGGTTACAACGACGTTGTCGTTTGTTGACGTACCAGCAATATCGATAGGAAGTGCACTTCCTCCATTTGCTGCAACAAGGCCAGGAGTCAGGGTCGTATTCGGTGTGACGTTGAGCGCCCCGCGCTTGGTGACTTTGAAACTAAAGGACGAAGCAGGGATTGTCATCGAGTTGACAATCTGAGGCCAAAATAAGTCGAACGACTCTGGAGATTGGTTCAACGTTGCGTAGAAATCTGCACCCATACCGCAGTTAGTGCGACGCTGTTGAATCTTCGGAAGAAGTTCGTCTTCACCATTCAATCCGACATTCGCACACATTTGTGCAGGTGTATTTGTATTTTGAAGTGAGAAGCTGACGTAGCCATTCGCATCCGTGTATTTATGGTCATCCATGTTGGTCCACGTACACGCGACCGTTCCACCACCGTTGCAATATTGCGGCGGGTGAATAAAGTCGACAGGAGCTCCTGCAATCGCCTGTCCCCAGATATCAGTGACGTGATAAGGAATCGTGATTGTGCTTCCCGCGAGGTATGACTTTGAATAAACGCAGGCGTACTCCCCAAGCCAGGACTTCTTGAATACGCTCCAGTACCAGGTTTCATCCATGGCCCATTTGAGTCCGCCACATTTGTTGTACGCAGGTGAGTTGTCCTGATTGAGCATGTGAACCTGTGGGAAGTAGCCAGCATCTTGCCACATCAGCACAATCTGATTCGAACATGTTGCGTCTGTGCACGCAGTTTGTGACGTTGCTTTGTCGTAGTTCATCACTTTGATTGCGATACCGTCATCTTCGCGAAGACCTGTGTCAGTTGTGGTTTCGGGGTCGTCACCAGCAGCGGGATCAGAATTTACATCCGCAACTGTGAACGTGACTTCTGCTTTGCCGTACGCATTCGTCGTTGCAGTCACGTGATAAATCGAATCGGACGCTCCGGTCAGCGTCTCGCCATTCGCCGTAGTGATTACCCGATCCTCGGGCACACCACTTGAATCAATTTCAAATTGCACAGTTTTGCTTGCACAGGCCGTGCGACGGGCAGTCATGGTTGCATCCGAAGGAACTGCGATGTCATCACCTTGCTGTTTTGTGCAGTCATAGCGAACTGAAACAGTACGGGTATCTGTGCGCACCCAAGTAATTTGATGTTGCGATTCAGACGCAGTCATCTTTGCTTGCGCGAGATTGAACTCACGACGGTCTTGCTGAAATACTCCGTCACCTTCAACTGAGTTAAGCGCACTCATCCAGTCGTATGCGCAGTTTCCTGCTGCACTAAGTGCGTCAGTGCACGTGTTGTTTGTTGCGGTCGTCGCCACCGCTTTGAGAGTCGGTGCTGGCACCCATTCAACGGTTGCCATTGACGCCGGCGCACTTGCGAGCCCGCTCACAATGAGTCCAATACTGGCGATTGCTGTTGAGGCGAAGTGACGCTTCATGACATACCCGTTTCATTCAGGTGTGACATGAAAAGGAAAGAGCGCATGCTTGAGCAGACCTAGCCTGATCATGCGCACACACGATTTGTATTAATCTAACCCACCCGCAGAATTTTGCGTGCGGGAAATCTTTAGTGCTTGTACAAAGTTCCGTAAGTTTTTGAGCCAACTTTAACTTTGTAGTACTTCACGTAATCGACCAACATCGTTGTTGATTCAACACTTGGGTCAAGTTCGCCACCAAGGTTGCCACCCATCGCGACGTTGATAATCATGAAGAATTCCTTGTTGAACACCCATTCCCCATTGACGCCAGCACTTGTCGGAGTGAGCGTTTGGTAAAGCTGTCCATCAAAAAACCATTGGATTTTATTTGGTAGCCATAGGACCGCGTATTTGTGGAAAGCATCAGAGACCGGAGCGTCTGCGTACGCATTCGATGTAGGCCCATCCCCACCTGAGTAACCGGGTCCATGAATGGTTCCCATAACCGTCATGGGATCGCGACCAATGTTTTCCATGATGTCGATTTCGCCGCACTGTGGCCAGTCAACGCCATGATGAACGTTGGCACCGAGTAGCCAGAATGCTGGCCACGTGCCGTTGCCTGCTGGTGCCTTAATCCGAGCCTCAATGTAGCCGTACTTGAATCCGAGCTTTCCAGCCGTGTTGATTTTCCCGGATAAATAACCCCATTCAATGTGGTCTTCCCAGCCCAACGGAGCAAGTTCAGGATGCAAAGAAGTCTGAGTCGCGGTCACTGCTAAGTTTCCATGTCCATCACGAGAAAGCATCTCGTCGATGTAGTACTCCTTTTCGTTATTGCCCCAACCCGCGCCTCCACCACTGCCGGAACCATCGCCTTGATCTGCAGCCCAGTAAGTCGTGCGCGTTTTACCACTCGCTGTCTTTGGCCCATCCATCATTTGTTCCGCGTAGGTTTCAACGGTGGGAACGGTTGCAGCAGCTTTGCCTGAGAAGTTTTCGGACCACAACAATTTGGTCTTGGTGAACTTAGACGAACTCGCTTCACTAGCGGACATGGTTCCTCCGATGCAGACCGTAGTCGCGCATACACCAGCGACTACAAGTCTCGTTACTCGACTAGCTCGCATGATGTCTCCTATGCGTCGACTGTGATGGGAAAATCCCAACAACTTTCTCAAGAAAATTGCATTTCCGCTTGTTGGAGAATGCCTTTTGGGCAATTTCTCAAACCTGAATGCCGAATCTATTTATAACGAATAGATAACGGAATTACAGTTAGCGGTTGCGTTTTCATGTGAAAGCGCTTTCACTAGTCCTAATGAAAGCGCTTTCACGCTTTTTGTCAAGTAGGTGGCTCTAATTAGTGGGCGCACAACCACTCTGCGGAGCCACCTCACGACATCACATGAAAGTGCTTTCATTGTTAGCCCGATTTAGGAGACACACAATGAAGCGCAGAATCGCTCTACTCATTTCACTCATGGTGGCACTCGGTGCCGGAGTAGCTGCTCCGGCAAATGCAGCACCCGTGACTTTGACGGTGTGGTCCTACGGAAACGTTTTCCAAACAAAACTTCTCAACGCCTACAAGGCTGCGAATCCAACAGTCACGATCAAAATCAAAAAGAGTGACATGGATTCCAATCATCAAAATCTTCGCAATGCGTTGCGCACAACATCAGTGCCGGACATCGCAGCTCTCGAAGTTTCCTACATCGGTGAGTTCCGCAACTACGATGCCTACTTCAAAGATCTCAACACGATGACTCCATCGGCTAGCACAATCAAAAACGACTTCCTTGGCTGGCGCTGGTCGCAAGGTGTTTCACCTGCAGGAAAAGTGATTGGCATTCCAACAGACGTTGGTGGCCTAGCGGTTGCTTATCGTCGCGATCTTTTTGCTGCTGCAGGTTTGCCAACGAATCGCACTGACGTCGCGAAGTTGTGGCCGACATGGAGCCAATTTATTCAGACTGGCGTTAACTATAAAAAAAATACGGGAAAAGCCTTTATCGACACCGCTGGCACTGTGTTTGCTGCTGCGTTGAATCAAGGAACCCAGCGTTACTACACATCTGGTGGATCGTTGGTCTACCGGACTAATGGTTCAGTCTCGAGCGCATTCAACACCGCAGCACAAGCTGTTACATCGGGTAATGCGCCAGGCAAATACGAAGGTGGCATCGGAACTAAGACTGGTCAGTTCTCGAGCGGTTGGGGAACTGGACTGCAACGCGGAACGTTCGCAGTTGTCCTTGCACCAGCGTGGATGCTCGATTACATCAAGCAACAAGCACCGAGGACATCAGGCAAGTGGGATGTGGCCAAAGCTCCAGGTAGCTACGGCAACATCGGAGGAAGCCAGCTAGCGATTCCAAAAAATGCCAAGAACCCACAAGCAGCTTGGGATTTCATTCGCTGGTACTTGGCACCCGCTCAACAACTGACGGTATTCAAGAGCTACGGACAATTCCCGACGATTGAGTCTTTGTATGACAACAGTTCAGTCACTGGATACAAAGATTCGTTCTTCAACAACGCTCCTATTGGTTCCATCTATGTGGCCAGCGTTACCGGTGTTCACAATATTCCAACGGGTAAAAAAGATCGCATTATCGACACAACGTTTGGTCAGGCGATCTCTCGCGTGATGCTCGGTAAACAATCCTCGAGTGCGGCATGGACGCAAGCATTGACCGACATTAAGAAATCCATCGGCCAGTAATTTGCGAGTTGACCTGTCCGGATTTACCTGGCCAGGTCACAACCGAAATTCAAAGATGAGGAGGTGAAGAATGTCCGCTCAAGCAGTTCCTAGTAAATCCCGAATTAAGTTCAAGTCGAGTAATGCACCAATCGATAAGAAGCCACGAAAGAAAATCGCACCCATGCGTCGTCAAGATCGCTGGGGCATGCTTTTTGTTTCACCGTTCTTCATTGTCTTCCTAGCGTTTGGTCTCATCCCGATTCTTTTTACGACGTACGTCGCATTCTTTAATTGGGATGCACTTGGCGGCGCGCCTGAATATATTGGCTTCGCCAATTTCAAAGAGTTGTGGTCTGACACATATTTCTGGCAAGCCCTGCGCAACACATTTAGCATCTGGTTTATTTCGACCGTTCCTCAGATGACGTTGGCACTGGGAATTGCCACACTGTTAGCGAATCCCAACCTTCGTGCAAAAGTGTTCTGGCGCACGGTCTTACTCGTGCCAAACATCACCTCGGTGTTGGCCGTCGCGATTGTTTTCCAGCAGCTGTTTGGTTATGACTTCGGAATGATTAACCTCGCGATTACGTGGCTGGGTTATCACCACATCGATTGGGTGGGCAATCAACTTGCCAGCCATATCGCCATCGCGACCATGATTAACTGGCGTTGGTTTGGCTACAACTCACTGATATTCCTCGCATCTATGCAGGCGATCCCGCGCGAGCTGTACGAATCTGCTTCGCTCGATGGCGCGAACCGTTGGCAGCAATTCCGCTATGTCACGATTCCGCAGCTTCGCAACACCATCATCTTCATGATGATTATGGGAACGATTGGTGGACTCCAAGTATTCGCAGAGCCGATGTTGTATGGCGGCGGCATGACCGGTGGAGACAGCCGACAGTTCTCGACGTTGACTTTGTATCTATTTGAGCAAGCGTTCTTCAATCAACGGTATGGATACGGCGCTGTCATTGGTATTGCCATGACAGTCATCATCATTGCGATTTCAGTTTTGAACTATCTCATTGGTCGACGGATTGCAACGGATGGTACGAAATGAGTGGAAAGCATTCCTCGAGTCGCCGCGATGAGAAAAATGCAGAAATCGTGAGCACTGACAACGCAGTAACTTCAGTAAAGCGTCGTCGACGTCGCAAGATATCGCCATTCACGTATGTGGCACTCGGCGTTATGACATTCATTTCTGCGTTTCCGTTTTACTGGATGTTCGTAGTGGCTTCCAATGGTTCGGATGAAATTTCGAAAATTCCACCATCACTCAAACCAGGAACTCATTTCCCTCAGATGATGTCGGCGGTTTACGAAGCCGTTCCGTTTAATCGTTCGTTGCTCAACACGTTTATGGTTGCCATCATCATTGCGGTATCTCAGGTTTTCTTCAGCTCATTAGCAGGCTTTGCATTTGCGAAAATGGAATTCCCCGGCAAGAAATGGATGCTCATCTTCGTTGTCGGCACAATGATGTTGCCGAGTCAACTTGGTGTTATTCCGATGTACATGATGATGAGCAAGTTGAACTGGATTGATAACTTTAAAGCGCTCATCATCCCAGCTCTGGTGAGTGCATTCGGAGTGTTTTGGATGAGACAAGTTATCGATGCACAAATTCCAAATGAACTTTTAGAGGCAGCTCGTATTGACGGTGCGTCGGTCTTTCGCATTTATCGATCCATCATTGTGCCGGTAGTGCGATCAAGTGCCTTTGTTCTCGGACTCTTTTCATTCTTGGCAACATGGAATGACTTCTTGTGGCCGCTGTTGGTTATGAACTCACCAGAAAAGTTCACAGTTCAGGTCGCGATCAATCAACTACAGTCGAGCTACGTAATTGATTACGCGCTCAATATGGGTGGCGCCTTTATGGCCACTGCGCCGTTGCTCGTGCTCTTCATTTTTGTTGGTAAGCGACTTGTCGCTGGTGTTATGGATGGAGCCGTGAAGGGCTGATGAAAATATTTCCGGAAGATTTCCTATGGGGATCAGCCACTGCTAGTTACCAAATTGAAGGTGCTGCCACGGAAGATGGCCGTGGTCCAAGCATTTGGGACACATTTAGTAAAACCCCAGGCAAAGTAGTGAATGGCGACACTGGGGATGTTGCATGCGATCACTACCACCGCTTTGCGGATGACATCAAAATAATTAAAGATCTTGGTTTGAACGCTTACCGATTTTCAATTGCATGGCCACGGTTATTCCCGCAAGCTCGTGGGCAACGCAACGAAGCTGGCTTTAAGTTTTATAACGACCTCATTGATGAAATCGTTGCAGCAGGAATTGAACCCATTGTCACGTTGTACCACTGGGATCTCCCGCAATACCTCGAAGACCGTGGCGGCTGGGAAAGTCGTGAAGCTGTTGCAGCATTCAAGGAATACACCCAAGCATGTGTTCAAGCTTTCGGTGATCGCGTTCATACCTGGGTGACTTTGAATGAGCCATGGTGCTCGACGTGGCTTGGATACCAGATTGGCGTGCATGCTCCGGGACGTAAAGATCTCGCAGCATCTGTGGCATCGGCACACCACACGGCGCTTGCTCATGCCGAGGCAACTCGTGTTATCAAATCAATTGATCCCACTGCGCAGGTCGGCATTACGTTGAATATGACAAATTACGTGATTGATGGCGCATCTAGCCCCGAAGTCAATGAACTCAAAGACTTGATGGATGCGCACTTGAATCGTTGGTGGATTCAAGCGTTTCTGACTGGTTCTTATCCAAGCAATGTTGTCAAGGTTTATGGAAAACTACTCGACGACGTCATGCTTGAGAATGACTCAACACTTTTACTTGCTGCGCCGGACTTCTTAGGTATCAATTACTACAGTGATTCATTTCTCGCGCTACCTCGCGATGAAGACGGACCTGTTGGCGCAACGGGACCATTCCCATTCGACATTCGCGCGAGCACACAACTGCCTACTCGTTACTTAGATTCACTCACTGACATGGGTTGGCCAGTTACACCAGAAGGTCTCGGAGATTTGCTCATTCGCGTGCACAACGACTGGCCAGAAATTCCGAAACTGTACATCACGGAAAACGGTGCTGCGTATGACGAAGGTCCTGACGAAAACGGGAACGTCAACGATTTACGTCGTGTTGCTTATTTAACCAATCACTTAACTTCTGTTGCTCGAGCATTAGATTCGGGAGTTCCTGTTGCCGGGTACTTCGCGTGGTCTTTGCTTGACAATTTTGAGTGGGCTGAAGGTTACGCCAAGAGATTTGGAATCGTGTATATCGATTTCGCAACACAGGAACGGATACTTAAGCGCAGTGCGTTTGAGTATCGACAATTCGCTATCAGTCGCGGAGTAGAGTTGTTTACACGATTGGTATCGACTACAGCGTAAGGAGGTAGCGATGACTAGACAGGTCACTCTGGCGGAAATTGCTGAATCTTCGGGTGTAAGTCCAGCCACAGTTTCGCGTGTCCTAAATGGAGATACACGAGTCTCTCAGGAACGTGCTGATGCCGTTCGCCGAGCCGTTGCTGAATTGGGTTACTCACCAAATCGCGGAGCTCGTTCCTTAGCCTCCGGTAAAACGGGTCTTGTTGCCGTCATCATCGACAACAACCTGACAGTTTTCGAAGATCCATTTTGGGCGCTAGTTACAAAAGGCATTAGCGGGAAATTATTGGCGCATGGCGTTCAGTCGTTACTTATGGTGACTGACCTTGCCACTTATGACCACACAGTTGCTGCGTCGCTGTCACCTAAGCAGATTGACGGCGCGATTTTCTTCCAGGTGCACAGAGAAGAACTTCTCTATGAATTGGCCGACCAAGGTCTTCCCATCGTCGTTACAGGTACACCGCAGCGACCAGAGCGACTTATTTATGTTGACTCCGATCAATTCGGTGGCGCACAAAAGGCGACAGAATATCTCATCGCACAAGGCCGTCGAAATATTGCAACAATCACGGGCGACGTTTTTGCAAGTGCTGCTCAACAGCGACTTTCTGGATACAAGAAGGGCTTGGAGTCGCAAGGCCTGCAAGTCAACCCGAATCTCATTGCGATCGGCGACTATTCATTTGAGAGTGGTCGACGCGGGATGATCAGTCTGCTTGATTCGGGGGAAACAATTGACGGTCTTTTTGCCGCCAATGATTTGATGGCGGTGGCCGCAATTTCAGTACTCGAAGAGCGTGGCCTGCGAGTACCAGATGACGTTTCAGTAGTGGGTTTCGACGATAGCCAGACTGCTCAAATCTCGAAGCCCGCATTGACTTCAGTTCACCAAGACATTGAACAACTTGGAATTGCCGCAGCGGAATTAATTTTGGAAGCGATCGCTGGCGCTGAGCCCGAGAGCCGAATTCACCCGACGTATTTAGTAGTGCGGGAATCTTCGTAAACACGAATGAGATTCGCGTTTACGCCGTTACTTTCTGTGGCCGTGGCAATAACTGCTGAACAAGTGCGATGCCAATCAAAATAATCACTGCACCAATCGGTTCGTACCAGTGAAGTTTTTCGTGCAAGACCAATGCGCCGGCCAAGGTGGATACAATCGGAATCGAATAAGTAACTGTCGAGGTCGCAACTGCGCCGGCGCGATGAATGATGATGTAGTTCAGTACTAACGCGATGCCTGTGCCAAGCGCACCCAGAAGCACGATCGATGCGACGCCGTTGGCTGGCCACTGTGTAGGGGTCGAGGATGTAAACGCCATGACGACACCACATGCGAGGGTTCCAAGGCTGAGCTGCGTTGCGATAGCGCTGATTGGATCAAGGTGCATTGGAGACACGAACTTTCGAGTCCACAGTGCGGCCACCGCGTAACCAATTGTTGACAATGAGCACGCCAGGTAAGCAAGCCAGTTGCCACGGAAGTCTGTTGCCCAAACTCCGAGCAGCACCAAGATTCCAAGGAAGCCCAGGACCAGTCCAATAGTGCGCGGCTTGTTCAGTCGTTCTTCGGGCAAAATCGCAATGGCTAAGACGCCGGTCCACAACGACATTGTTGAATTCACTAGTCCGGCTGCGATAGAAGAAATGGAATGCTCCGCCCATGCGAACAAAGTAAACGGAATAGCTTGCGCAATGAGACCTAGAAAGCCCAAGTGCACAACAGCAGGGCCGCGCACAATAGGTCGCTTTCCAGTTGCAAACAGATATATAAGGAGTGCGAGAGCGCCGAGTCCCATGCGACCGAAAGTTGTTTGATATGGATCGAGAAATTCGCCAGCAACTTTGATGAATAAGAAGGAGAAACCCCAGATCACGCTGAGAACGACCCAGAGCGCAAACCATTGCGGGGGTCGTGATGCGGACTGCGACATGTGGTCATTTCTATTCGAGTTATGTGGTTTCAATCTACGCCACGACTTGACACGCTTAAGAGGGGTGGTGCCGTGTTCGTGACAGAGCACGCCGTAACATTGAACTTGTGACTGAACCTGCGCGCGCACTCTCTCCAGATACTTCAGGTGGATTACCTGAACGTGATCAGCGCATCCTCGAATTTGAACGCCAATGGTGGAAATTCGCTGGCGCAAAGGAACAAGCTATTCGCGAACAGTTTGATATGTCGGCGACTCGGTATTACCAGGTGCTTAACGCGTTAATTGATCTGCCTGAAGCACTTGCTTTTGATCCCATGCTCGTCAAGCGTTTGCAACGCATGCGTGCCGCTCGTGCTCGTGCACGCTCAGCGCGTCGTCTTGGTATTGAATTAAATTAGGCGCCCGAGTTGGGCCAACAATCTTTTACTAAACGAGTAGTTCTCCCGCTATTCGTGATTGTGGTGACCATTGGTGGACTTGGTGTTGTGGGTCTCAAACTTATGGGTCTACATTCATCACCTGCGTCAGCGAGTCCAACGACTAGCGCAACCTCAACAGCGTCGCCAACGAGTGACCCGACGCAATCAGTTGCACCAACGTCAGATCTCACAGTGGTCGTGCTTAACGGAACTCAAACTCCTGGCCTTGCACGAACGACAGCGGATGCGATTTCGCACGACGGATGGGTCATTCAAACAGTCGGTAACTGGACTGGTGTAGCTGCGACGGCTTCCACTGTTTATTACCCCGACGGTTTTAAGGATCAAGCCCAAAAACTTGCAGACCAGCAAAAGGCTGGCATTGCCCCACTGCAGTCCGGCATGAACTCAACGAGCCTGACATTTGTCGTCGTTAAGTAACAAACAATCACACGATGTAATTGCCGGCTCGTAAGTCGGCGCTGACTTCAAAAATGTTGTGTTGCCACGCATTGCGCGCTCGAAGCCATGACCAGCTGCTTGCGAGTGCATACAGCGGCCACATCAAGACACCTCCACACATGGCGTATTGGATTGCATGATGCTTCTCGTGGTCAAATAGCGGCTTCGTGATGACGACACCGTCACGAATGAAAATGACATCGCCAATGACGAACGCATCAGCAGCTGGAAATTTCAGGTCGTAGCCTCGAACCAAGTAATGAAGACTGAATATATGTTTGTGCTCAAGCCCAAGTGCTCGAGCTACGAGCAGCCCGATGGGCGTGCTGGCGTTTAACCAATTCACACGGTGGCGTGTGTGATCGCGCATGAAACCCCCCGTTTCACGATGCCGAAAATGGCTGATACAGTTTTCCCAGATTGATTAGGTTCACACCTGATTGATTAATACCTCATCCAGAGGGGCAGAGGGACCGGCCCGTTGAAGCCCCGGCAACCACCGTGAGAGTCAATCTCACGAAACGGTGCCAATTCCGGCTTGGAATGCTCGCATGTCCAAGAAAGATGACGAAAGGTCGTTATTCAATGACTCTTACCGCAGACCGTGTTGGTCAATCATTTGGTGCAGCAACTCACTTGGTATGTCGTGCCTGTGGCGCGCATGCAAATCTCGGTGCTGACTATTCCTGTTGGGAATGCTTCGGTCCGTTAGAAGTTGCCTACGAATTCGGTGACATTACCCGTGAGCAGATCGAAGCTGGACCGCTTTCGTTATGGCGTTACGCCGCGCTGTTGCCAGTGCCTGCCAATGTCGCAGAGTCACGCAACCTCGCGCCAGGTATGACTCGTCTTCATCGCGCCGACAATTTGGCCAAGGCACTGGGCATGACCGGAACACTGTGGGTCAAAGACGACAGTGGCAATCCCACTCACTCGTTTAAAGATCGCGTTGTTGCAGTAGCTCAAAGTGCTGGGATTCAGCTTGGCTTTACGACGCTGGCGTGCGCATCAACGGGCAACCTTGCTCATGCAGTTGCCGCTGCAGCAGCGCGTGCGGGTCAGCGATCAGTTGTGCTTGTTCCTTCGAATCTTGAGTCCAACAAAATCCAAGCAACAGCCGCGTACAACGGATTCGTCATCGGCATTGATGGTAACTACGACGACGTGAATCGTTTATGCAGCGAACTGATTGGCGAAGAAGTGTCCGCCGATTGGGGATTCGTCAACGTTAATCTGCGTCCTTACTATGCCGAAGGTTCAAAGACTGTTGGCTATGAAATTGCCGAACAACTCGGCTGGCGTTTGCCCGACCAAGTTGTGATTCCAGTTGCTTCGGGCGCATTGCTGACCAAGATTGATAAGGGCTGGCGCGAGTTTGTGAAGCTTGGTTTAGTTGACGGTCGTGATTATCGAGTTTTCGGTGCTCAGGCAACGGGTTGCAATCCAGTATCGACAGCTTTTGCAAATGGCCTTGATGTGATTCGCCCAGTGAAGCCAGACACGATTGCGAAGTCACTTGCGATTGGTAATCCAGCCGATGGCCCATACGCGCTCGACGCAGTACGTCGATCCAATGGTGCAATTGGAGATGTGTCTGACGAAGAAGTTGTTGAAGGCATCCGCCTGTTGGCCGAAACCGAAGGCATCTTCGCCGAGACTGCAGGCGGTGTGACCGTAGCTGTCACCCGCAAGTTACTCGCTGAAGGCAAACTCGATCCTGCAGGTGAAACCGTCATCGTAAACACCGGTGAAGGCCTGAAGACTCTCGATGCCATTTCAAGTGGCACCGGTTTTAGTGCAACAATTAGTCCAAGTGTTGATTTAGTAGCTGAAGTGATTGCGAGTGGCAAATGAGCGTCTCCGTGCGTATCCCAACAATTCTTCGCACCTACACAGGTGGCGAATCGAATGTGACTCTCGAGCCACAAGAAGCAACTCTGCAAGGTGCCTTTGATGCCCTTGAGGCGCTCGCACCTGGAATCTTGCAGCGACTTGTTGCCGACACAGGCGAACTGCGTCGTTTCATCAACATCTATATAAATGATGACGATGTGCGATTCTTGGACGGATTAGCGTCTGCATTGCCCGAAGGAGCCTCGATTTCGATCGTTCCTGCGGTTGCTGGCGGTTAATTCTTTTTAATACCTTGCGCTGCGGGAGAACCCCGAACGAAGTGTGTCGATGTCAATAAACGCCTGATTCATTGGCTTTATTGCGTTTCCTCGCACATAATCTTTCACCTGTAGGCGTTAAGCGCCACCGAACTGTCAAAGTGTTCGATTTTTGATGCCAATTAATAGTAAATCGTGACCTCAAAGTGCCGTAGTGTGTGACGTGGTCGACGTAAGCGCAATTCGTAAGAGCACAACTCAAAGATTCGCGAGCAAGAAAGCGAACTCTCACTTTGGTGGGCAGGGAGCAAGACCTCAGGTGGCAAACGCCATCTGGACCCATTAAGGAAAGAGATGCCATGCAAGGCACAGTTAAGTGGTTCAATCAGGAAAAGGGCTACGGCTTCGTAGAAGTTGATGGCTCCGATAAAGATGTCTTCATTCACTACTCAGCCATCGAGGTTGACGGTTTCAAGACACTTGAGCAGGACCAGCGCGTTGAGTTCGAAATCGGCCAGGGACCAAAGGGTCCACAGGCCGAGCATGTTCGTCCAATTGCGTAAGGCACATTGACCGAATAATTTGCGAGAGGCTCGGAGAAATCCGGGCCTCTCGTTCTTTTTGCCCTCGGGCGGCTTCCTGGGCCAGCAATTCGCCAATTGCGAAAACCAGCAGATTTATCGGCTTTTCCCACATGTGAGGCCGTTTCGATTTGCACTCTAGCCCCGAGAGTGCCAACAATAGTGTTAGCACTCGGTACCCCCGAGTGATAACCCGAAACTTAGGAACCGCACGGTTCCTTGACGTTTGGCACAAAGGAATAACACATGTCCAAAATGATCGCTTTCGATGAGGAAGCCCGTCGCGCACTTGAGCGCGGTATGAACACTCTGGCCGACGCAGTTCGCGTAACGCTTGGCCCAAAGGGACGCAACGTCGTTCTGGAAAAGAAGTGGGGCGCACCAACAATCACCAATGATGGTGTCTCGATTGCTAAGGAAATCGAACTCGAAGATCCTTACGAGCGCATTGGCGCCGAACTGGTTAAGGAAGTTGCCAAGAAGACAGATGATGTCGCTGGCGACGGAACGACAACCGCAACTGTATTGGCACAAGCACTCGTTCGCGAAGGTCTACGTAACGTAGCTGCTGGCGCAAACCCAATGGTGTTGAAGCGCGGCATTGAAAAAGCTGTTGAAGCTATCAGCAACGAACTTCTTGCAATGGCACAAAAGGTTGATAGCAAGGAGCAGATTGCTGCTACTGCATCTATCTCTGCTGCAGATCCACAAATCGGCGCAATGATTGCTGAAGCCATGGACAAGGTTGGCAAGGAAGGTGTTATCACTGTCGAAGAAAGCAACACATTCGGTCTTGAGCTTGAACTCACCGAAGGTATGCGTTTCGACAAGGGCTACATCTCGCCTTACTTCGTTACAGATACCGAAAGCATGGAAGCAGTTCTCGAAGATCCATACATCCTGATTGTGAATAGCAAGATTGGTGCAGTGAAGGACCTCCTTCCAATTCTGGAAAAGGTTATGCAGTCCGGTAAGCCACTTGCAATCATCGCTGAAGATATTGAAGGCGAAGCACTTGCCACACTCGTTGTGAACAAGATTCGTGGAAACTTCCGTTCGGTTGCTGTTAAGGCTCCAGGCTTTGGCGATCGTCGTAAGGCAATGTTGCAAGACATCGCAATCTTGACTGGTGCTCAGGTCATCAGCGAAGAAGTTGGTCTTCGTCTTGAGACTGCAGACCTCGAACTTTTGGGTCGCGCTCGCAAGTTCGTTGTGACCAAGGACGAAACCACAATCGTGGAAGGCGCTGGAGATGGCGAACAAATCGCTGGCCGCGTAAACCAGATTCGCGTGGAAATCGAAAAGTCTGACAGCGACTACGACCGTGAGAAGTTGCAAGAGCGTCTTGCAAAGCTTGCCGGTGGCGTTGCTGTAATCAAGGCTGGCGCTGCAACGGAAGTTGAGCTCAAGGAACGCAAGCACCGCATCGAAGATGCTGTGCGTAATGCGAAGGCAGCCGTTGAAGAAGGCATTGTTGCTGGTGGTGGCGTTGCGCTACTTCAGGCTTCCGAGAAGGCATTCAAGACTCTTCACCTCGAAGGCGAAGAAGCAGTTGGCGCAAACATTGTGAAGGTTGCTGTTGAAGCGCCTTTGAAGCAGATTGCAACCAATGCTGGTCTTGAAGGTGGAGTTGTTGCTGAAAAGGTACGCAACCTTGAATCAGGCTTTGGCTTGAACGCAGCAACTGGCGAATACGTTGATTTGATCAAGGCCGGCATCATTGATCCAGCTAAGGTCACACGTTCAGCACTTCAGAACGCTGCTTCAATTGCTGCGCTATTCCTGACAACCGAAGCCGTTATTGCGGATCGTCCTGAGAAGGCTGCTCCTGCAATGCCAGGTGGAGGAGAAATGGACTTCTAGTCCATTTCGACCAATAAGCACTGTTTGGCAGGCCTCGTACCTTCGGGTGCGGGGCCTGTTGGACTTCTAGTCCATTTCGACCAATAAGCACTGTTTGGCGGGCCTCGTACCTTTGGGTGCGGGGCCTGTTGGACTTCTAGTCCATTTCGACCAATAAGCACTGTTTGGC
>CANFOW010000011.1 GCA_947448865.1 Actinomycetota bacterium | reverse complement strand
GACTTAGGCACCGCAGTCAACATATGCAGCATGGTTTTTGGCAACCTCGGCGAAACCTCAGGTACCGGCGTTGCATTCACTCGTGACCCAGCAACAGGGAAAATCGGTTCTTACGGTGACTACTTGCCTAACGCGCAAGGCGAAGATGTTGTTGCAGGTATTCGCAATACCTTCACGCTTGAAGAACTGCAGCGCACGGACGCTAAGTCCTACAACGAGTTACAAGCAATCATGCGCAAACTGGAAACTCATTACCGCGACTTATGCGACATCGAGTTCACAGTAGAACGCGGCAAACTGTGGATGCTTCAGACTCGCGTGGGAAAGCGCACTGCAAAAGCTGCCTTTCAAATCGCAACACAGCTTGTTGATGAACATCTGATCACACTGGATGAAGCCTTAACGCGTGTGACCGGAAGCCATCTTGCCCAACTGATGTTCCCGCAGTTCAGTGCCCAAAGCGAAGTATCTCCTGTTGCCGTTGGTATGGCCGCTTCTCCTGGAGCCGCTGTTGGTCGCGTTGTGTTTGATTCAAAGACTGCAGTCGAATGGACCGATCGTGGCGAACGAGTAGTTCTCGTTCGGCGCGAAACTAATCCAGATGACCTCGAGGGCATGATTGTGTCTAACGGAATTCTGACTTCACGCGGTGGCAAAACATCACATGCTGCCGTTGTCGCTCGTGGCATGGGCAAGACCTGTGTGTGCGGTGCGGATGCAATTGAAGTCGACGTGACAAACAAGACAGCCACAATCGCAAGCCATGTCATTAACGAAGGCGACATGATTTCGATTGACGGCAGCACAGGACAGGTTTTCCTTGGAGAACTTGCCGTTGTTGCATCTCCTGTGACGAACTACCTTGAGCATGGGCTCGACAAAGCCCTCGAAACCAGCGACGAAGACACCAGTTTTCTTATCAAGGCAGTTGACCGAATTTTGAAGCACGCCGACTCAGTGCGCCGTCTGCGTGTGCGCACCAATGCAGATACTGCAGATGATGCTGCGTGGGCACGCAACCTTGGTGCCGAAGGCATCGGACTGTGTCGCACCGAGCACATGTTTCTCGGTGACCGTCGCGTCCTGATTGAGCGCGTCATTTTGGCTGATACACCGCAGGAACATGACGACGCATTGGCTGCACTACTGCCACTGCAACAACTGGACTTTGAAAAGATTCTCGAATCAATGGACGGACTACCCGTAACAATTCGTTTGCTTGATCCGCCGTTGCACGAATTCCTACCTGACCATGCCGAACTCATGGTGGAGGTCGCGCTCGGCAAAGAACGCGGTGAAGATGTGACTGCCAAGGAACAGTTGCTGACAACTGTTATGCGGCTTCATGAGTCAAACCCGATGCTGGGTCTTCGTGGCGTGCGACTCGGAATCATGGTGCCCGGACTGTATGGGTTACAGGTACGAGCGATTGCTCATGCGGCGATTGCACGAATCCGTAATGGCGGCAATCCAATTGTCGAAATTATGGTTCCACTCGTCGGCTCGGTTATGGAGCTTCACCTCATGCGGGATGAAATTGATGAGATGCTCGCTGCAATTGCTCAAGAGAACAATGTGTCACTTGATATCAAAATCGGAACCATGATTGAACTTCCGCGAGCGGCATTAACTGCACAGCGCATCGCGGAGCCCGCAGAATTTTTCTCATTCGGGACTAATGACCTCACACAAACAACGTGGGGTTTCAGTCGTGATGATGTTGAAGCAGAATTCTTTGCGACTTACTTAGATAAAGGCATTTTCACAGTGTCACCATTTGAGTCACTCGACATTGATGGTGTTGGCGCCCTTGTGAAAATCGCGGTCGACAAAGGACGTGCAACTCGTCCTGATTTGAAACTCGGTGTGTGTGGTGAACACGGTGGCGATCCAGAATCAATTAAGTTTTTCCACGAAGTTGGACTTGACTATGTGTCGTGTTCACCGTTTCGCGTTCCGATTGCTCGACTAGAAGCAGGACGCGTCAGCGTACTCTAACGATTCGAGCGCTCGCGGCCATCGCAATCGCCAAGGATGCTGGTAGCAACATTGCCCAACGCAATGTGACTTGGTCTGCAAGCCAACCAATGATCGGTGGGCCGAGCAGGAAGCCGGCGTACGACACGCTGCCCACAATGGCGACGGCCGCAGATGGCGAAATGTGACCTGCGAATTTTGCTTCCGCTAGTTCCGAGGAAGCACTAAAAACCGATGGAATCGCAACCGATACACCTAGCCCAAGCAACGCCCACCCGATTGAAATACCCAGCGGCTTTCCAATGATCAATCCAATAAGCAAACCCACGCCAGCTGTGCCGCCGCCATACTTAACAATCCATTCGCGACCCATCCGGTCCGTGACTTTGTCACCGACTAAACGTCCAAGAAGCATGGTCGCCGAGAAAACTATGTACGGGACGCTTGAAATAAATGGTGCAGCGCCCCAGGTGTCACGTAACAATACGCCGCCCCAATCTGAGGCTGAGCCTTCGCAGACACTCGAAAAGAAACCCAACAGCCCGAGGACATAAAAAATTACTTGCCGTTCGCGCTCGGACTTTGGTTTGCGCTCAATGCTGTGCTGATCAGCCGCCGTCGGTAATAACGCGGACTTCAACCACGGCACCGCCGCTAGTAGCGCCAATGCGATAACGGTCATTTGATACAGCGGCTTGACCTCGAGTTGAGAACACACTCCGCCATATGCAGCTCCCGCTAATCCACCAAGACTGAATCGCGCATGGAATCCGTTCATGAGAGATTTTTCGCTGAGTTTTTCCACGGTAGTTCCGTGGGTGTTCATCGCAATGTCATGCGTAGCCATCACAATGCCCGTAAAAAATAAGGTGACAACAAACCACGTGTAATTAAAAAGCGAACTCACTAGCAACATCGCACCCGACATCACAACAGTCAGCACAATCACCGTCCGGGCACTCCCCCAACGCGCCGTTAAGGCACCTGCAGGTTTCATCGCAACTAATACGCCAACTGATCCAGCTAGTAATGACGTGCCAAGTTGACCGTTAGATAAGTGGAACATCGCTTTGACATCAGGGATGCGTGGAATGAAAGAACCCCATGCCATACCGTTGATAATGAATGACACATAGATTGCCATTCGAGCACCTGAAAGTTGTTGCGATGTCACATCATTTGTCACAGCAGCACTAATCGCAGACTGCGCCCTTGGACGCACTACCAACAAGCTTTGCGTACTTAGCCAAAACGCCCGTTGTGTACTTGTGCGGTACTGGCTCAAAGTTCTCGCGACGTTTTTGTAGCTCACTGTCATCGACGAGCAAATCAATTGTGCGATTTGGGATGTCGATGCGAATTCGATCACCGTGTTGGACAAAAGCGATTGGTCCACCATCAACGGCTTCCGGAGCAACGTGTCCAATACACAAACCAGTTGTTCCGCCACTGAAACGACCATCAGTAATCAACATGACGTCTTTGCCCAGTCCAGCACCCTTAATTGCGCCGGTAATCATCAGCATTTCGCGCATACCAGGACCACCCTTAGGTCCTTCATAACGAATGATGACAACGTCACCAGCTTGAATGTCGCCACTTTCTAAAGCGTCCATTGCTGAGCGTTCGCGTTCAAATACCTTTGCAGGGCCTTCGAAAATATCGACTGGGATTCCAGCGGTCTTGCAGACTGCACCTTCGGGAGCAAGCGAGCCACTCAAAATTGAGATACCGCCCGTGCCACCCACTGGATTATTAATCGCATGCAAAATAACGCCATCAGGATCTGGCGAATTCATGTCTACGAGATTTTCTGCAAGAGTTTTTCCAGTGACAGTCATGCAATCGCCATGCATTAATCCTGCATCGAGCAAAGCACGCATGATGACAGGTACACCACCAATGCGATCAACGTCGCTCATGACATAGCGGCCAAACGGTTTAAGGTCAGCAAGCAATGGCACCTTTGCGCCAATGCGGTGGAAATCATCAAGATGCAATTCAACTCGAGCTTCGTGAGCAATTGCCAGCAAATGCAACACTGCATTTGTTGAGCCACCGAAGGCCATCACAACTGCAATTGCGTTTTCCAATGATTGTTTTGTAATGATGTCGCGCGTCGTAATTCCTTGACGAATGAGATTCACAACTGCTTCGCCCGACGCCTTCGAGAAACCATCGCGACGACGATCAACTGACGGTGGCGCGGCTGACCCTGGCAATGACATACCCATCGCTTCTGCAGCAGAGGCCATCGTGTTCGCGGTGTACATACCGCCACACGCACCTTCGCCTGGACAAATTGCTCGCTCAATACGATCAACATCTTCTTGACTCATCAGTCCGCGAGCACATGCGCCAACTGCTTCGAACGCATCAATGATGGTGACATCGCGACTACTGCCGTCTGTCAACGTGACGTGTCCGGGAAGGATTGATCCTGCATACACAAACACACTTGCTAAATCCAGTCGGGCAGCTGCCATCAACATGCCTGGCAACGACTTGTCACACCCAGCGAAATTCACCATGCCATCAAGGCGCTCTGCGCTCATCACAGTTTCCACTGAGTCAGCAATGATTTCGCGACTAACGAGTGAGAAGTGCATTCCGTCATGGCCCATCGAGATTCCATCAGAAACGGAAATAGTTCCGAACTGCAATGGATATCCGCCAGCAGCATGAACGCCTTCTTTGGCAGCTAAGGCGAGACGATCAAGCGACAAGTTACATGGCGTGATTTCATTCCACGACGATGCAATTCCGATTTGGGGTTTTTCCCAATCATCATCGCCCATTCCAACGGCTCGCAGCATTCCGCGAGCAGCTGCTCGTTCTAGGCCTTCGGTTACAACTCGACTACGGGGTTTCATGTCAACCATGGGTTAAATCTATCCCTGCTAGTGCTCGATGATGCAGTCCAGTGGCCTTCCGGAGAGCCAGCGATCCCACTGGTCATGCACGCGCTTGCGAGCCCGTGGCTCGAAAACATCGGTATCGCCGCCGAGGTGTGGCGCTATCAGGGTGTTAGGGGCAGACCACAAGGGATGGTCGCTCGGAAGTGGTTCAGGGTCTGTGACATCAAGCGCGGCGTGAATGCGACCTTCATGTAAGGCAGTCACAAGTGCATCAGTGTCGACAACTGGTCCTCGAGCAACGTTGACCAGCAATGCACCTGGCTTCATGCGAGCAATGAATGTCGAGTCAACTAATCGTGCGGTGCCTTCGTTCAGTGGAACAGTCAGAATCACAATGTCAGCCTGCGGAATTAATACGTCGAGTTCATCGAGTGAATGCACATGATCTCGCGCACGTGAAGCAACTGGGATAACAGTGCATTCAAATGGCAACAGGCGCTTTTCAGTCGCTTTGCCAACGCCGCCATAGCCGATGAGTAGAACCGTCTTGGTCGCTAATGACCGGCTGAAATAGTGCACCCACTCACTTCGATCTTGCGCGTGCACTGACTGCGGAATATCACGCAAGGAACTCAAAGTCAGCAGAACAGCCATCTCGGATGTGCTCGCATCGTGAACACCAGCCGCATTACATAGCGTGACGTTTTGCGGCACGAGGTGCACGACGTTGTCGAATCCAGCAGTCAAGGTTTGAATAACAGACACATTAGTCATGCGCTCAATTGCTTCAGCAATAGAAATTGAGGAGCCCATGTATGGCAGAACGACATAGTCCGCGGTTGCTAAATCATCTCGAGTTACATCGGCTAAGTCATCGCCGATAACTACCCGAACGTCCCCGGGGAACGAATAACCGTCTGCCACCCACTGAGGAGTGACAATTGTGCGCGACAAATTCTGCTGAGTCATGTACCTATTGTGCTACCAATGTGGAACGATAAACGGTATGACTGACCCCCATCCCGAATCGGCTGACCTCGGATTCACGAGTGCTCAAGACCTGATTCAGGAGTTACGGGCCCAAGACATTTCGAGCCACGATTTGACTGCTTCGTTTATTGAACGGATCAGCAATGTTGATGACAGCGAAGGTGGACTGCAATCCATCTTGGCAATTAGCGTTGATGTTTTTGATCAGGCCAAGATCCAACAATTCAGTGACGAGAGTGACTCCGACACACAATCCGGTCGTAATGTTTTAGCGGGTCTTCCCGTAGCTATTAAAGACAACATCCAAGCTATCGGCTTACCTGCAACCGCAGGATCACTAGCGCTTGCTGGTCGCACAGTTACTCAGGATGCTGCATTAGTGTCTCGACTTCGTGCTGCCGGCGCAGTTGTGATGGCCAGCACCAACTTGTCCGAGTGGGCCAATTTTCGCTCGAGCGAATCCACAAGCGGTTGGTCAGCAGTCGGCGGACTCACAGCGAATCCTTGGAAGTACGCACACAGCGCTGGCGGTTCGTCCTCGGGAAGTGGCGCCGCAGTTGCAGCTGGTCTAGTCCCATTTGCAGTTGGCTCAGAAACTGACGGTTCAATCGTGTGTCCCGCATCGTTGAATGGATGCGTTGGCATTAAGCCGACAGTCGGTGTTGTGTCGACAAGTGGCGTCATTCCCATTAGCGCGAGTCAAGATGCACCCGGTCCACTGGCACGAAGTGTTGCGGACGCAGCTTTACTCTTAGATGTTCTCGGTGGCCTTGATACTCAATCCTGGCTTGATGATGACAGCACGTTGCGAATTGGCGTCGTGGGCCAATGGCTTACGAGCGACGATGCAACGAACACTCTCTTTCACGATACGGTGTCGCTCTTGGCTCGTCATGGCATCACTCTGACTGATGTTCGAGTCGCCGATGCCACCGATGCTGAAGGCATGGACGAAACAACTGTCCTAGTACACGAGCAAATGGAAGATCTTTCTGCATACCTAGCGAATCGTCCTGGACATGGAGTGAAGTCCGTAGCAGACGTTGTTGCATTTAATAAGGAACATAGCGACGTTGAGCTGGCACATTTTGGTCAAGAATTTTTTGAACAGTCAGCTGCCTCGGGCGGACGCAATGAGGTTTACCGAGCAGCGCGAGCTCGCAATCTTGAATGGGCTTTAACGAAAGTGCTAGGGCCTGGACTTCACGATGTTGACGTACTCATAGGAGCAACATATGCTCCGGCGTGGCTGTCAACTCTCGGACACGGTGAAGATCATTCATCATCAAGTTGGATCACTGCACCTTCGGCAATTGCAGGATGGCCAATTGGTTGTTTACCTATGGGAATCGTCAGCGGTTTACCCGTGGGACTTGGCGTCGTTGCTCGGGCTCATGATGAAAACGGACTTGTGCGAGCCATGAGTCGAATTGAAAAGATTCTTGACTTAGGCGTACTTCGCCCAACTTTTATTCGCTAACGCCTAAGTGCGCGAATAACAATTCACGAACTCGCGCAGCATCAGCCTGTCCACGTGTAGCTTTCATAACCGCACCCACAACTGAACCAGCGGCCTGAACTTTGCCGGAGGCAATCTTCTCGGCTACCTCAGGATCAGCGGCCAATGCAGCGACAATCGCTTCGAGTAATGGTCCATCGTCGGACACAACAGCCAAGCCGCGGCTGGCAATAATCGAATCAACATCACCTTCACGAGCAATGACGCCTTCGAGTACTTGGCGAGCAAGTTTGTCATTCAAAGCACCAGTGGCAATCAATGCTTCAATTCGAGCGAGTTCAACATGTGTGACGCCGAGTTCTTCAACTTCGACACCACGTTCATTTGCCACCCGAGCGAGTTCGCCCGTGTACCACTTGCGTGCAGCATCAGGACTCATGCCTGCATTCACTGCAGACTCCACCAATTCCAGAACACCTGCGTTAATCAGATTTTCCATTTCCAACTCGGAAATGTTCCAGGTCTTGGTTAAGCGAGCTCGACGCACAGCTGGATTTTCAGGAAGTGTTGAACGAAGTTCTTCTACCCACTCGCGGGATGGAGCAATCGGAATTAAGTCAGGCTCGGGGAAATAGCGATAATCCTCGGCTTGCTCTTTAGAACGGCCTGAGGTTGTTACGCCGGTGTCTTCGTGCCAGTGACGAGTTTCTTGTACAACACGCTGGCCAGCAAGCAAGCGTGCAGCTTGGCGTGTTACTTCGTAGCGCACTGATCGTTCAACTGAACGTAACGAGTTCACATTCTTGGTTTCTGAACGAGTACCCAGTTCATGTTCTGGCGATGGACGTAGCGACAGATTGACGTCACAGCGAAGTGAGCCTTGTTCCATCTTCACATCAGAAACTCCGAGGCCACGCAAAATATCGCGTAATGCAGCCACATAGGCTTTAGCAACTTCGGGAGCATACTTACCAGTGCCCGTAATTGGTTTTGTCACAATTTCAATCAGCGGGATTCCTGCACGGTTGTAATCAACGAGTGAGTAGTCAGCACCATGAATGCGGCCTGTTGCTCCACCCATGTGCGTGTTCTTGCCCGTGTCTTCTTCCATGTGTGCACGTTCAATTTCGACGCGGAATGTCTTACGACCTTCATCGGTGTCAACATCAACATCAAGATAGCCATTGAAACAAATCGGCTCATCATATTGAGAAGTTTGAAAATTCTTAGGCATGTCGGGATAGAAGTAATTCTTTCGCGCAAATCGACACCACGTTGCAATCTCGCAGTTCAATGCAAGACCGATACGGATCGCAGACTCGACACCAATGCGGTTTAACGCAGGAAGTGAGCCAGGAAGTCCTAAACACACTGGACACACATGCGTATTGGGCTCGCCACCGAATTCGGTGCTGCAGCCACAAAACATCTTGGTGCGTGTGCCAAGTTCTACGTGAACTTCAAGTCCAAGTACTGGATCAAATTCCTTGAGTGCTTGATCAAAAGCAATCACTGGTTCAGCCATTACACACCTGCCATCGAACTCAAAATCGGAGCGCCCCATTGCGCTAACAATGCGCGCTCAAGTGCCGCACCCACGTTGTACAAACGATCGTCAGCCATTGCCGGCGCCATAATTTGAATACCGACTGGAAGGTTGTCCTCAGGTGCTAGACCAATCGGAAGCGACATTCCAGGGATGCCAGCAAGGTTCACTGGAATTGTTGCAATGTCGTTGAGGTACATCGCCAGTGGATCATCGAGCTTTTCGCCAATTTTGAATGCCGTGGTTGGCGCAGTTGGTGAAATCAACACATCAACTTGTGCGAAAGCTTTCGCGAAATCTTGAGCAATCAGAGCACGTACCTTTTGTGCTTGGCCGTAGTACGCATCGTAATAACCAGCAGACAGCGCGTATGTTCCCAAAATAATGCGGCGAATAACTTCGTCACCGAAACCTGCGGCGCGCGTCTGACTCATCACCTGTTCAACCGAACGGGTGCCGTCATCTCCAGCACGTAGTCCAAAACGAATACCATCAAACTTTGCAAGGTTGCTTGAACATTCGCTTGGCAAAATTAAGTAGTAGGCAGCAAGTGCGAAATCAAAGCTTGGGCATGAGACTTCAACAATTTGCGCGCCCAGTGATTGCAACACAACTACTGCTTCGTCGAATCGTTGACGGACTCCAGATTGGTAACCATCCCCACCAAGTTCTTTCACAACGCCGATACGCATTCCTGCGATGTCGCCACGCTTGGCTGCTTCCACAACTGCCGGTACTGGAGAGTTGATCGATGTCTGATCCATCGGATCATGTCCAGCAATAACGCTGTGCAATAACGCAGTATCGAGAACAGTGCGGCCACATGGTCCAACTTGATCAAGGGAAGATGCCAACGCAACAACGCCATAGCGACTGACGCCACCATACGTTGGCTTAACACCAACGGTTCCAGTTACAGCTGCGGGCTGACGAATCGATCCGCCTGTATCGGTTCCAATGGCAAGTGGTGCTTCGAACGCAGCAAGTGAGGCAGACGATCCGCCGCCTGAACCGCCAGGAATGCGTTCTAAGTCCCATGGGTTATGAGTAGGTCCATAGGCTGAATGTTCTGTCGAAGAACCCATCGCGAATTCATCCATGTTTGTCTTACCCAGAATGACAATTCCTGCTTCACGAAGTTTCGTTACAACAGTCGCATCGTAGGGCGGAATCCAACCTTCGAGCATGCGTGAGCCAACCGTTGTCGGTAATCCTTTGGTCGCCAAAATATCTTTCAGCGCGAGTGGAACACCAGCAAGTGGACCAAGTGCATCTCCGTTTGAGCGTCGTTCATCAACTGCGCGAGCCGAGGCAATGGCGCCTTGGTGATCCACGTGTAAAAAGGCATGTACTTTGCCATCGACTGCATCAATGCGATCAAGATGCGCTTGGGTTAATTCAACAGACGAAATATCTCCCGCTTGTAGTAATGCGGAAAGTTCACTGGCATCTTTGCGAATGAGTTCAGACATCTCTATTCCTCATCCAAAATTCGTGGCACACGGAAGCGGCTATCCTCGACGGCCGGAGCTCCAGCAAGTGCCTGCTGCGCATTAAGCGAGGGTGCTGGAATGTCCTCACGAAAAACGTTTTCCATTTTGACCGGGTGACTCATCGGCTCGACGCCGCTGGTGTCTAAACCAGAAACCTTGTCAACAGCCTCCAAGATTGCATCAAGTTGCGAGGCATAGTGGTCAAGTTCAGATTCGGGGATATCGATCCGCGCTAATCGCGCTAGATGCGCGACATCATCGCGTGAGATTGCAGCCATGGCCCAATTCTATTGGCTTAGTTACTTGTCCAAATATGCGTGTGCTGCCTGCGGTCCTTGTTCAAGTAGCACAACAAATCCAGCCTCATCCAAGATTGGACGTCCCAGTTCTTCTGCTTTAGCAGCCTTTGATCCAGCGCCTGGACCCACGACAACAAAGTCCGTGTTTTTCGACACTGAACTAGCAGCCTTACCACCGCGGGACGTAATCGCTTCGGATGCACCTTCGCGAGAGAAACCTTCGAGGGTGCCGGTGACAACAACTGTGAGTCCAGCCAGAATTTGTGGTCCTGCGTCAACAATCTCGTCAACCATGCGCACACCAGCTTTCGCCCACTTATCGACAACTGCGCAATGCCACGGTTCAGCAAACCATTCAACAATAGAAGCCGCGATTGTCTGGCCGATTCCTTCGACCGTTGCAAGTTCCGACTCAGTAGCGACCCGAAGCGCGGACATGTCTGGGAAGGCTCGTGCAATTGCTTGCGCCGTCGGTGGGCCAACATGGCGCATGGATAACGCCGAAATAACTCGCCACAGTGGTTTAGATTTTGCAATCTCGAGTTGAGTAAGAAGCAATTTGGCATTTTCAGCAAGTTCGCGCGAGGCACCTTTAACAAAAAAGTCACTCGTCGCAAGTTGATCAGCTGTTAAAGAAAACAAATCGCCTTCGTCGTCAATGACTTTGTCTTCAAGTAACGCTCGCGCTGCTTTCTCGCCGAGGCCTTCAATATCTAAAACAGCGCGAGAACCAAGGTGCTCGAGGCGACCTCGTAATTGAGCCGGACAACTGCGTGTGTTAGGACAACGGATGTCGGCGTCACTTTCCTTTTCAGGTGCAAGTGAACTACCGCATTCGGGACAATGCGTGGGCATAATGAATTCACGTTCGCTACCGTCACGCAATTCAACAACAGGTCCGAGAATTTCTGGAATAACATCGCCAGCTTTGCGCAAAAACACCATGTCGCCAATGCGCACGCCTTTACGTGCTACTTCAAATGGATTGTGCAGCGTTGCGTACGAGACTGTTGATCCAGCAACCATGACGGGTTCAACAGATGCTCGCGGAGTCACGCGACCAGTTCGCCCCACTTGGACTGCAATGTCGATTAACTTTGTTCGCACGACGGTGGGCGGATACTTATAGGCAATCGCCCATCGAGGTGCACGCGCCGTGAAGCCAAGTTCACGCTGTTCATCAAGGGAATCAACTTTGACAACCACGCCATCAATGTCGTGCTCAAGTTCATGGCGTAACCGACCAAATTCCTCAATGTAATCAAGCACGCCTTGCACAGATTTCACAACGCGAACTCGACTTGATGTGGGTAGCCCCCACTGACGCAATAACTCGTATGCATGCGACTGAGCTTTAAGGTCAAGACCTTCATGCACTCCGATGCCGTGAACAATCAAACCCAATCGGCCTAGGGCATTTCCGGCACGCGTTAATTCTTCATCGCGTTTTTCTCGAGATGAATCAGTCTTGGATGTTGCAAGGGATTCAACTCGCTTGTCCATGCGTTGGCGCAGTGTTCCTGCTGCTGCATTGCGGGGATTCGCAAACGCAGTACGACCGACTGCCGTGACTTCAAGATTGATTAGATCAAAGTCTGCAAGAGAAAAATACACTTCGCCGCGCACTTCAAGTAGCTCAGGAAAAGCCTGGCCCTTAATCGGTTTGAGTTTTTGAGGAACACAGGTCATGTAGCTGACATTGCTGATGACATTTTCGCCGACGGCTCCACTACCGCGGGTCGCAAGAGTTTCAAGTTCGCCATTGCGATAGACCGCGTTGATAGCAAGTCCATCAATTTTTAATTCACATAAAAATTCATGATCGCCAACGCGGGTAAGCCAGGCTCGCAGTTCTTCTTCGCTGAACACGTTATCGAGTGACCACATCTTGGAAGGGTGCGTGAACTCACCAAATGTCTCACCGACTTCTCCACCGACACTCTGCGTGGGTGAATCCGCGGTCACGAGCTCGGGATATTTATTTTCTAACTGAGTCAGTTCATTGAATAACGCGTCATACTCAGCATCGGAGATTTCTGGTTTGTCATGTTGGTAGTACGCAGTGCGGGCACGTTCAATGTGCACGACGAGTTCGTCACGTCGAGCCCGAGCAGTTGCCGGAATAGTCACTCAGATACCTCACGAAGCGCCTTGGATACCAGATTCAGTATCTCTATTTTGGCGCGAGCCTGTGACATTGACATGTCTATTAGGTCGCATGGCGGAGTCAGCACAATGTGCGAGTTCCACTCGTGAACGCCGTAACCCACACGGTGGCCAATTCGAGTGACCAGATCAACGCCGGCACCCACATTCTCGGGGTCAATGCCTAGGAAGATTGAGCCGCCTGCATCAATGTGTTGACCGAGTGCTTCAGTGCACGAGTTCCCCACCAGCGCCACATCAAAGGACGGTGCTGAAAACCCAGCGTTGCGAATAACGTCAAACGGGACCTCGTCGGTACAACAATGCAAAACACTCGGGCCATCGTGAACTTCACGCACTTCACGCAATGTGTTTTCCACCAAGACGTGATCCACCGCTGGATATGCAGACCACTTGCTCTGAGTCTCGATTGATCCCCGCAGTACATCGCGAATCAATGGCTCATCAATTTGAATCACAAGTCGGGCTTGTGGCAAGCGTTTGCGCATGTCCTCAAGGAGCGCGGCCCACGTCAAAGTAAGCGCTTGGCTCAGTTCTGCAACTGCACCAAGATCGCGAAGAAGTTTTTCACCATTTCGATTTTCAACACTCGCCGCTAGTGTCCATGGTCCAACAAGTTGAACTTTGAAGTCGCCGTTGTAGTCAGCGAAAACTTCTTCACAACTATCAAGGTCTTCACTCCAATAGCCATCGGCTCGACGCAAATCAGCAACCCGACCCGATGTGAGTTGCCATCCCGAAGGAACTGTCTGAACCGAAAAGTCGGAGGCAGTGCGTGACACTAATGTCATCGTGCGACCAATCATGTCGCCACCAGGACCGCGATCTGGCAACTCAGGCAGGTGTGCAAACTCGGAACATAATTCACCAACGATTTTTGCGGCTTCGAGTGCGCTCGTTCCTGGCCACGCACCAACTGCTGTAACCGAAGCGGGTTGCACTACGCAGTAACCGAACGCCGGGAACGCGAAATAGTTGCAGAACCAATCACACGGGTTCCTTCATACATCACCGCAGCTTGGCCGGATGCGACTCCGCGCAACTGATCGCGCAACGTGATGATGACTCCATCGTTGGTCAGTTCAACAACTGCAGGCAGTGACTCGCCATGGGCACGCACCTGTACTTCAATGTCTTGACCATTGACTGGAAGTGGTCCACCCCAGCGCGGATTCACTGCCTCAATGACGTTCACGTCCAACAGAGTTGGAGGACCGATCATGACCGTGTTGGCTTTCACATCCACATCGACGACATAACGCCGTTCACCATCACCAGTGGGATTGCCTAATGCAAGACCGCGACGTTGTCCGACTGTGAAAGCTTGAGCGCCTTTATGAGTGCCGACCTTGTTGCCAGTTTCAGCATCAATAACATCACCAGGTGTGGTTTCGATTTGTCGAGCTAACCAGCCAGCCGTGTCACCATCTGGAATGAAACAAATGTCGTGGCTGTCTGGCTTTTGAGCGACGAGAATTCCGCGGCGTTCGGCTTCAGCACGTACTTCGACTTTGGTGCTATTGCCCAGCGGGAACATGGATCGCGCAATCTGTTCAGCCGTCATCACACCGAGTACGTAGGACTGATCTTTAGTCGGGTCAACAGCGCGATGTAATTCAGCACCATGATTACCATGAACGATTTGGGCATAGTGGCCTGTGACTACCGCATCGAAACCGAGTGCAATGGCACGGTTTAGTACCGCTTCAAACTTGATGCTTTCGTTACATCGCAAACATGGATTAGGTGTGCGACCCACGGAATATTCCGAGATGAAATCCTCAATAACTTTTTCTTGAAACTCCGCAGACATGTCCCATACATAAAACGGTGCACCAATCATGTCGGCAGCACGGAATGCATCATTGGAATCTTCAATGGTGCAACAACCACGAGCACCAGTGCGATGAGACTGTGGATTGCGCGACAGGGCTAAGTGAACAGCAGTGACATCGTGTCCCGCTTCGGCAGCACGTGCTGCAGCAACTGCGGAATCAACGCCACCAGAAAGTGCGGCTAAAACTCTCATGCGGCACCTCGCGGCATTCCCGCACGACGACCACGCTCAAGCGCAACAGGTAAAGCCGTGATCAATTCATCGACATCGCTTGCACCTGATGAGTATCCGAGTGAAAAACGTAAAGTGCTGCGTGCATGGTCTGCGGTTTCACCCATCGCAAGTAACACATGTGATGGTTGCGGAACGCCTGCAGAACATGCGCTACCAACGGAGCATTCAACACCTTGGGCATCGAGCAACATCAAGAGTGAATCACCAAGACATCCTGGGAATGTGAAGTGCGCGTTATTAGCTAGACGTCCTTCAGGATCACCATTAAAGATTGCATCCGGTGCTACTGCAAAAACTTGTTCGACCAACGAATCACGCAATGCGCGAATACGAGCAACTTCTGTTGTCCGACGTTCACTCACTACATCCAGCGCAGCCGCAAATGCGACAATAGCCGGAGCATCAAGCGTGCCTGAACGAATATCACGTTCTTGCCCACCACCATGAACCAGTGGTGTGATTTTGCAATCTCGACTTACTATGAGCGCACCGACTCCGTGTGGACCGCCGACTTTATGTGCAGAAACTGTCATGGCACACACACCGAGCTCAGCAAAGTTCACATCAAGCCAGGCTGGCGCTTGGACCGCATCCGTATGAAAACGAATTCCAAATTCACGAGTCACTGCGGTCAACGCCGCAATGTCGTTAGTCGTACCGACTTCGTTGTTCGCCATCATGACGCTGACCAGTGCTACATCGGATGGGTCATCGCCAAGCGCTTCACGCAACGCTTGCGGAGTTACCCGACCAAAGTGATCGACTGGCACCCACGTGACATCAAATTCATTGGAGTCCTGTAACCAGTGAGTTGGATCCAGAACGGCGTGGTGCTCAACGCTGCTCACAACTATGCGACGCTTGGCTGGGTTTTGTTCGCGTTCTGACCACGCAATGCCCTTAAGCGCAATGTTGTTCGCTTCGGTACCACCCGAAGTAAATACAACTTCGGCAGGTCGACAGCCCAAAACTCGGGCCACAACTTCGCGAGCTTCCTCAACATGTCGGCGAGCTACTCGTCCAGACGCATGCAGAGATGACGGGTTACCGGGCATCGCCAGTAACTCGGTCATTGCCGCAATCGCCTCGGGAAACATCGGAGTCGTAGCGGCGTGATCTAAATACGCCATGATGCCCTAAGTCTAGATGAGTTTCGCGTGCTACTCACTTCGCCAAAACCTCGTAACAGTGAGGTTTATAGCGGACTCTTAGGTAACTACTTGCGGTTATTAATCGCGGTGGTCAATGCGGGAACAACCGAGTGCAAATCTCCAACAACACCAAAATCTGCCAAGTCAAAGATAGGTGCTTCTGGGTCTTTGTTCACCACAACAACCGTCTTTGACGTTTGCATTCCGGCGCGATGCTGAATTGCTCCCGAAATTCCGTTTGCCACATAAAGCTGCGGCGACACGGTTTTACCGGTTTGGCCGACTTGGAACTGATGTGGGTACCAGCCCGCATCAGTAGCAGCGCGCGATGCGCCGACTGCTGCGCCGAGTGCATCGGCAAGTGGCTCGATAACGGTTCCGAAACCTTCTTCGCCACCAACGCCACGTCCGCCTGAAACAACAATTGACGCTTCCGAAAGATCTGGGCGACCACTCTTTTGCACAGCAACCGAACTCACAACAGAAGTTGACTTTGCAACAGCACTGAGTGTGATGTCAACATCAACTCGTGTGCCAGCTGCATTCGAAACAACAGGGGCAATCGAGTTTGGACGCACAGTGATGATCGGAGTTCCACTTGTGACTTTGGAGTGAACGATTGTTGCGCCACCAAAAACGTTTTGCGTTGCGGTGCCATCAGCAGCAACTGCAACAGCATCGGTAATAACGCCAGAGTTGGTCGCAATGGCTAGACGGCCTGCAATTTCTTTTCCGTCAATGGACGATGGAATCAACACAGCTACTGGCGACTTTTCAGAAACAAGTTGCGCTAGCAATTCCGCAACTGGCGCGACAACATGCTTTGTCATATTCGCATCTGCACATACATACACAGTCGCTGCGCCGTGTTCACCCAGTGACGACACCGTGGAATCTGCGCCTTCGCCAACGACAACTGCACTTGGGGTTCCCAGGTGTGCAGCCATAGCGAGAAGTTCGAGCGATACCTTCTTAATGTCGCCGCGAGTGTGTTCAACAAGAACTAGTACTTCATTCATGACTACTCCTAAACAAATTTCTGTGCGACAAGGAATTCAGCAATTTTTTCTGCGCCAGTGCCATCGTCAGTCACGATAGTTCCGGCTGCCTTTGCTGGACGGTCTGCGAAATCAGCAACTGCTGACCATGCGCTACCGAGTCCAACAACTTCGCCACTGACATTCACATCAGCAAGCGACAGGGTTTCCATAGGAGCCTTCTTGGCAGCCATGATGTTCTTAAACGATGGGTAGCGAGGCTCATTGATTTTCTCAACAACAGACACAACTGCAGGTAGCGAAGACTTCACTTCGTCGTACCCACTATCTGTGACGCGATGGATTGTTAGATCGGTTCCGCTTACTTCGACCTTGTTTGCGAAGGTCATTTGAGGCAGTCCCAGACGCGCAGCAACCATTGCAGGAACAACGCTCATGCGTGCGTCTGTAGATTCGCAACCGAACATGATGAGGTCAAAGTTGCGACCTTCGAGGGCCTTGGCAAGAACTAAAGAAGTGGCAATGGCATCCGAGCCGTGGAGTGCTGGGTCGCTGACGTGAATTCCAGCATGAGCACCCATGGAAATTGCTTTACGAATACTGTCAGCGGCTTGTTCAGGACCCATCGACAAGATGGTCACTTCACCACCGTGTGCTTCAACTAGTCGTAATGCTTCTTCTACGGCGTACTCATCTAGCTCATTCACAACGCGTTCTGCAGCATCACGATCAAGTGTGCTGTCGGTGCTCGTGAGCTTCTTTTCTGCCCAGCTATCTGGAACCTGCTTGACACAAACGCAGATATTCACAAGGACTCCCATCCAATTACTTTGGATCCAATCTACCGTGAAGATTGTATCCAATCGGGAATTAACCCGTCGGTCTTACTCGAATACGGCTTTTCCAGGCCCATTTTCCACGAATGACGTCATTCCGGTTTGTTGGTCCACACTTCCAAATAGACCGGCAAACTCAGCGGTCTCGATTTCCAAGCCTTGACTCAGAGGCACTTCAATTCCGCGGTCAATTGCCCGTTTAGCTGCAGCCAGTGCAAGGCGTGGACCTGCGGCTAGCGTCGAGGCTAACTCCACGGCACGGGTGAATACCTGCTCGGGTGCAACGACCTCATTAACCAAACCCATCACAGCCGCTTCGGCAGCCGTAACAAATCGGCCAGTCATAATCAAATCTTTAGCGCGTGACACACCAACGAGTCGAGTCAGGCGCTGCGTGCCACCTGCGCCAGGAATGATCCCAAGCAAAATTTCCGGCTGGCCCAACGTGGCATTGTCTGCAGTTACACGTAAGTCGCAACTCATTGCAAGCTCGAGTCCTCCACCAAGTGCGTACCCAGTGATGGCGGCAATGGTCGGCTGTGGAATTGAAGCCACCGCGTTAAACGCTGATTGTAAATCCGGTGATTCACGATGAGCGATGTCGCTATCCCAATGCACCATTTCTTTTACATCAGCGCCAGCGGCAAAGTTACGTTCACCGCCATAAAACACAACCGCACGCACACTGTCATCCGTTGCAACATCACGAGCCACATCAGCGAGGTCATTTTGCATCTCGCGAGACAGGACATTCATTTTTGGGCGATCAAGTGTGACCACAAGAACCAAGCCATGTCGCTCTAAGTGCAAAAAGTTACTCACCTGACAAGATTAGCGAGGGAATGCGCCACAATAGGTTGTCCCCTAGATAAGTCGTCAATTGCAAAGCAGGTGAATTCGTGGATCAACTCGGGCAACCAGAGCCCCTTGGTGCCACGGTCATCGACGGCGGAACAAACTTTGCTGTGTGGGCTCCTGAGGCTGACCGCGTGGAGTTATGTCTCTTCACTCCAGAAGGTGGCCATCACAATGTTGACCTGACAGGGTTTACAAAAGGGGTATTTCACGCTTTTGTGCCGCAAGTAGGTCCCGGCCAAGAGTATGGGTTTCGAGTTCATGGGACTTGGCAGCCAGAACGTGGCCTGCGGTTTAATCCAGCAAAGCTACTGATTGACCCGTACGCGAAGGCGGTTACGGGAGAACTGATTCTTGATGAGTCACTTTTCGGTCACCTGGGAAGCGACGACACGGTGTTTAACGACAAGGACAGCGCCGACTTTGTGCCACACAGCGTTGTCGTGGATGACCATTACGACTGGGAAGGTGTTAAGTCCCCTGTCCGTTCAGTCAATGAAACGGTGATTTACGAAGCGCATCTCGCGGGAATGTCTAAGTCTCACCCTGATGTCCCAGAATCTATTCGTGGAACATATTCAGGGATGGCACATCCGGTGATGATTGAACACCTGCAGCATCTAGGTGTGACTGCTGTGGAATTCTTGCCACTTCAACAATTTGTTCCGGAAACTTTTTTATTGACCCGCAATAAAACGAACTACTGGGGTTACAACACCTTGGCATTTTTCGCACCGCATGCGGGATATTCATCGACTGGTTCACATGGCGAGCAAGTGCGCGAATTCAAAGACATGATCAAAGCGTTTCATCGCGCGGGAATCGAAGTCATCATGGATGTCGTGTTCAACCACACTCCAGAAGGAAACGAATTTGGTCCGACGCTTTCGCTTCGCGGTCTTGATAATGCGTCGTACTACCACCTCGACAATGATGGTCGAACATATTGGGACTCGACTGGATGCGGCAACACAGTGCGAGCATCTCACCCAACGTCGTTGCGCCTGATCATGGATTCATTGCGCTACTGGGTTCAAGAGATGCACGTTGATGGATTCCGTTTTGACCTCGCAACAGCGCTTACACGTCGGGCCGATCATTCACCAGATGTCAACGGCAATCTCATTTCAGCCATTGCGCAAGATCCGATTTTAAGAAACGTGAAACTCATTTCTGAACCTTGGGATGTCGGCAACGATGGCTACCAACTTGGAAACTTCCCCGAACCGTGGAGTGAATGGAATGACCAGTATCGAGACTGCATTCGCGATTTTTGGCGAGGACAAGGGTTTGGTGTAGCAGAGCTCGGTTGGAGACTTACTGGCTCAGGTGATGTGTATTGGCATCACTCGAGTGGGTCGCATGCGTCTATCAACTTCGTCACTGCCCATGATGGCTTCACAATGCGCGACCTTGTGACGTATAACCAAAAACACAACTTGGTCAATGGTGAACAAGGACGCGACGGCACGGACAACAATCGTTCGTGGAACTGCGGTGTTGAAGGTGAAACCACAGACCCAAAGATCATTGAACATCGTCAACGTCAACTTCGTAACATGATGGCCACAGTGATTTTGAGTGCCGGAATCCCCATGATTCTCGCTGGTGACGAGTTAGCGCGAACGCAAAATGGAAATAACAATGCCTATTGCCAGGACAACGCCTTGTCGTGGATGTCATGGGATGTTCAACCATGGCAACAAAATATGTTTGACTTCACCTCGCATCTCATCCGTATTCGCCGTGAACATCGAGTCTTCCAACGCGACAGTTTCCTCAAAGGTGAAAAAGTCGAATTCGTGAATGTCCCAGACATCGCATGGATGAATGCCGACGGTGACCTCTTCGCACAAGAAGATTGGGATTCAGCGGCCACGCGCAGTATTGGCATGTACCTTGCCGGTGCGGTCAGCACACTCGACCGCCATGACATGGTCGATAACGGCTTTTACTGGTTCCTCAATTCCTCAGATAAGCCCGTTGACGTTGTGTTGCCTAATGGTGAATACGGCCAGGAATACCAGTTGATGTTCAACACAGCCCACTCCCAGAATTGGCATTCACCTGTTGCAATTACGGCAGGAACGGTGGTCACCCTTGAACCGTGGTCCACAGCGCTGTGGATGGTTTCTCTTCGTGATGCCAACGTGTGACGTCATTACAGTAATTACATAATCGTTGAACCGATACGGTTGAACCGTGGCGCATAAATCTTTCTCTAGCTCGATAGGCCGAATTCCGGTTCTCGACATCGCACCTGTTGTGTGCGGTGGTACCCGTCTGGCCAAGGCGGTAGTTGACGAAACAATCACGGTATCTGCAACCGTATTTCGCGAGGGTCACGATGAAGTGGCCGCGGAAGTCGTTCTCATTGACCCACTTGGCGTTGATTCTGCACGTATTCGCATGAAGCAAGTAGGTCAAGGTACGGATCGATTTGAAGCCGATGTCGTTTTTCCAACAATCGGTTCGTGGAGCTTTCGGATTGAAGCATGGAGCGATGTCATCGGCACTTGGTTACATCACGTGCATGTCAAGATTCCGGCTGGTGTTGACCAAGAATTGGAGTTCGCCGAAGGTGCACTATTGCTCGATGCTGCGTCGTTAACTGCGAGTCCGCAAGATAGAGCACTCTTTGCTGCATTAAAGAAAGACATACTGAACGACAAGTTAGATCCGGGTCATCGTCTCGAACGAGTTGAAGCGCAAACCGTCCAGGACGCTCTTCTTCGCAACACAATTCGTGAGCTCACAAGCACCTATGGTCCTTACCCAGTCAAGGTTGAACGCACACGCGCTTTGTTTGGCTCGTGGTACGAGTTCTTCCCACGCTCTGAAGGCGCCGTGAAGAACAAGGACGGATCTTGGAAGAGCGGTACTTTCAAGACGGCAACTAAGCGTCTTCCTGCCGTGGCCGATATGGGTTTCGACGTTTTATATTTGCCGCCCATTCATCCCATCGGCAAGGCATTTCGAAAAGGTCCGAACAACACGATGACGCCAGGACCGCATGACCCAGGTTCGCCTTGGGCAATCGGTTCAGCCGATGGTGGTCATGATGCGATTCATCCGGACCTTGGGACCGAAAAAGATTTTGTTTCGTTTGTGAAAGAAGCGAACAAACTGGGAATTGAAATTGCGATGGACCTCGCCCTCCAAGCTAGCCCGGATCATCCATGGGTGACAACACATCCTGAATGGTTCACAACGCGAGCTGATGGAACAATCGCATACGCCGAAAATCCTCCAAAGAAATATCAGGATATCTATCCCATTAATTTCGATAACGATCCTGAAGGAATTTTCTCCGAAGTCGATCGCATCGTGCGTCACTGGATGGCACTTGGAGTTCGGATTTTCCGAGTCGACAACCCACATACCAAGCCTGTTGCTTTTTGGGAAAGGCTGATTGCAGGAATCAACGTAACGGATCCAGATGTCTTTTTTCTCGCAGAGGCATTCACACGCCCCGCGATGACACGTGCGCTAGCCGAAGTTGGATTCCAACAAAGTTACACATACTTCACATGGCGTAATTCAAAATGGGAAATCGAAGAGTACCTCACGTTTTTATCAAAAGAGGCATCTGCATATTTCCGTCCAAACTTCTTTGTGAATACGCCCGACATTTTGCCGGAGTATCTCCAACTAGGTGGACCGAATGCTTTTGCGATACGTGCATTACTCGGTGCGACCCTAAGCCCAACATGGGGTGTGTACGCAGGTTTTGAATTGTTTGAATACGTTGCGATTCGTGCTGGCGCCGAAGAATATCTTGATTCAGAAAAATACGAATACCGTCCACGCGATTGGGACACGGCAGCTAAAAAGGGTGCGACATTGGCGCCGTTTATTACGAAGCTCAACGCGCTGCGCAATGCTCACCCAGCATTGCAGCAACTTCGAAACATTACGTTCCATCGCACCGACTCAGACGCCATGGTCTGCTACTCGAAACGATCTGGCGATGACCTCGTTATTGTGCTTGTCACAGTTGACCCCGCAATACCTCGTGACGGCGGTGTACATCTCGATATGCCCGCTTTAGGTTTTGACTGGCATGAAGCGATCACAGTCAAGGATGAACTTTCT
The DNA here is from genome assembly GCA_947448865.1 of Actinomycetota bacterium. GTDB lineage: Bacteria > Actinomycetota > Actinomycetes > S36-B12 > UBA5976 > UBA5976. The sequence goes on along the minus strand of CANFOW010000011.1, from coordinate 25,370 downwards.
GGAAAGCCGTTCACTTTGCACGAACACAACCACTTCACACTTGATCCACACGGTGCATGTGGCTATGTATTTACGATTCGTAAAGGAAAGTAATGATCCACATTGACACCAGCGAGCTTGACCGGATTGTTGATGGTTGGCATCACAACCCGCATGGTGTCCTTGGCGCACACACAGATGGTGCAACAACGACGGTGCGCATTTTGCGTCCATGGGCGACCAGCGTTGATGTTGTAATCGACGGCGTTGTCTACCCGACAACCCACGAGCATCGTGGTGTGTGGGTCGTTGAACTTCCCTCGGCTAATGACGCAACGTACTCCTTAAACGTCGACTATGGGACGGGCGCAATTCCGGCTGATGATGCTTACCGGTTCTTGCCAACGCTTGGCGAAACGGATCTGTATCTGATTGGCGAAGGTCGTCACGAAAAGTTGTGGACGGTGCTTGGTACTCATGTGCGCACAATGGATGGTGTGTCAGGTATTTCATTTGCCGTGTGGGCACCGAACGCACAAGGTATTCGTGTCATAGGTGACTTCAATCATTGGGATGGCATTGGGCATCCCATGCGCTCTATGGGTAGCAGTGGCGTATGGGAACTATTCGTACCGCTTATTGCCGCGGGAACTAAATACAAGTTCAGTATTTTAGGTCGAGATGGTCAATGGCGAAGTAAAGCAGATCCGATGGCATTTGCCACGCAAGTGCCACCCGAGACTGCATCGATAGTTTTTGACTCGACCTACCAGTGGCGTGATGACGCCTGGATGACGCAACGTGCAGAACGCGACCAACATAATCGTGCGATGTCCACCTATGAAGTGCATCTTGGGTCGTGGCGCCAAGAGAAGACATATAACGAGCTAGCACACGAGCTTGTGGCCTACGTTGTTGAACACGGATTCACCCATGTTGAGCTCATGCCTATTGCAGAACATCCCTATTCACCATCATGGGGATATCAAGTCACCTCGTACTACGCACCCACATCGCGGTTCGGCAATCCAGATGAATTTCGTTTTCTCATCGATGCGTTTCATCAAGCCGGTATTGGCGTGATTGTGGATTGGGTTCCTGCGCACTTCCCTAAAGACGAATGGGCACTTGCTCAGTTTGATGGGTCGCCTCTCTATGAACATGCAGATCCGCGACGCGGCGAACATCCAGATTGGGGAACATTAGTTTTTGACTTCGGCCGTCGCGAGGTTCGCAATTTCCTTGTTGCGAATGCGCTGTACATGCTCGAGGAGTTTCACATTGATGGCTTACGCGTTGATGCTGTGGCTTCGATGTTGTATTTGGATTACTCCCGCGAAGACGGCCAGTGGCTCCCGAATGAATTTGGTGGTCGTGAAAACTTAGACGCAGTGAAGTTTCTTCAAGAAATGAATGCCACTGTGTATGGCCGAGTTCCTGGAGTGATGACCATCGCCGAAGAATCAACGGCGTGGCCAGGTGTCTCAAAACCAACGAGCGAAAATGGCCTCGGTTTCGGAATGAAGTGGAACATGGGTTGGATGCACGACACGTTGTCCTACGTCAAACATGAGCCGGTTCATCGCAAGTATCACCACAATGAAATGACTTTCCCGTTGATGTACGCATGGAGCGAAAACTATGTTTTGCCCATTAGCCACGATGAAGTTGTGCATGGCAAGGGTTCGCTCCTTGGAAGAATGCCAGGCGATACGTGGCAGAAGCTTGCGAACTTACGTGCCTACTTGGCATACATGTGGGCACATCCAGGAAAGAAACTTATTTTTATGGGAAGCGAATTCGCCCAGCCTGCAGAATGGTCCGAGACTCATGGACTGGATTGGTGGATTCTTGATCAACCAGGTCATCACGGCGTAGCTCGCAGCGTGAAAGCGCTGAATGAGGTCTACCAAAACACGAATGCACTGTGGGAACGCGATAACGATCCAGCTGGATTCCAATGGATTGTGGGTGGTGATGCAGAAGGCAACGTGTTCGCCTGGGCGCGCTATGACCATCAAGGACATGCATTGGTATCCGTCACAAACTTTTCGCCTGTTGTGCGTGAAAATTACCAAATAGGAATGCCACAGCCTGGAACATGGACTGAGGTTTTGAATACTGATGCGCAAGAATTTGGCGGTTCAGGTCAAGGAAACTTCGGAAGTGTCATTGCACATTCTGGCGATTCACATGGAATGCCAGCGTGGACACAACTCACCCTGCCACCACTTGCCACGATTTGGCTTCGCTTGTCGTAACGATTCGCTTATCGTAACGCGTCTAGTGTCGTAACGATTCGCGAGGCATCCGCAGACGCGGCTAATACAGTGCGTTACTCAATGCGACTCGACCTTTAACAACTGCAGGATCAGCTGGACCCACAATCTCAAAGAAGTTGAGCAACCGTTCACGCACGAGATTTCGTTCTTCGCCGCCTGTTTCCCGAATGAGGTTAATTAATTGTGCAAACGCAGTTTCATAATCATTCAGAATGAACAGTGCATCAGCCATCGCTAATTGGGTGTCAAGATCCGTTTGCGTGCTTGCGAGAACTACGTCGAAGTCCATGCCGTCTGTGCGCTTCATCAACTCAACATTGAGTACGGCAATTTTTGCTATGGCATCGTTCGGTGTGGCTTTCAGAATATTTTTGTATTCAGAAATCGCGGTATCCCAATCACCGAGTTCTAAAGCAGCCTCGGCGGCATCAAAGCGTGGATCGCTTGGATCTTCAGGTTCACGAGGTGTGTCGTTTTCTTCAGAAGTTTCTGCGACCAATCCGGCTGCATTTGCTGCTTCAAGTACCTGATTAACAACCGCGCGAAATTGGACATCCGTGATGACGTCTTGGAAAAGTCCAAGTGGCTGCGATGCAACAAACGCGAACACCATGGGTACGGTCTGGGCTTGAAATGCCTGGGCGATTTGTGGATCAGTGTCAACATTAACGCGAGCCAAAATAAATTTTCCCTGGAATTCCAGCGCAACTTTCTCAAGTACAGGAGTGAGCGCGTTGCACTTTGCGCTACGAGGCGACCACAATTGCACCACAACAGGGACAGTCAGCGAGCGTTGCAAAACATCAACTTCAAAGTTGGCTGTTACTACATCAAGTACGTAATCCACTTTCGGATTTTGGGCTCGTTGTTGTTGAACCTCGCGAGCCTTAGCTAATGCGCCGAGGTCAATCGCTCCTTGTAAATTCATCTGTGACACGGCTCTATTCTGCCTCACCGTAGACTGCTGGGTATGGACTGGAGTACTCGAGCCTGCGCTCGCACTGGACACGTAACTTTTTCACCTGCTGAAGATCATTTGGCGCAGCAAATCCGCGTATCAACACCCGTCGGAACCGCCTGGAAATGCCTACGTTGCGGGGTATTTGTTCCCGGTGAACCGTTTGCCCATGGACCAGCAAGTGAAGCCCCCGAAATCCTGCATGACCATCAAATCCGTGACCGCGTCATCATCCGATTTCTTGCTGTCGAACGATTCATTCGCGGGCTGATCGTGCTCGTGCTTGGAATTGTTGTCTATCAGTTGCAAGGATCACAGGACTCACTACAGGACCGATTGACAACATCAATCCCGTTGCTCAAACCCTTTGCTGACCAAATCGGCTGGAACATCAACCAATCTAAATTCATTCACCTTTTGAATGTGATTGTTGAGACCACGCCACACACATTAGTTTTGATTGCTATTGGACTGGTGGCTTACGGTTGTGTGCAACTGACTGAAGGCATCGGACTGTGGTACCAAATGCGCTGGGCCGAATATCTGACTGTTGTCGCAACAAGTGCGTTTATTCCCTATGAAATTTACGAACTGATGCACACCGTTACATTATTCAAAATTGGTGCGTTTGTTCTCAACATTCTTGCCGTGCTGTGGCTGCTGTGGACCAAACATCTTTTTGGTGTCAACGGTGGTGGCGCAGCGATCGAAGTGGAAAGTTTGCGTGGCCAATCTGCCATCGACCATGCAATCTCACTTCGCACTGCACCTGTTGCCTAGCTAGATTAGCTGAGCATCGTTAGCGCTAAATCGCACGAATGATGAGTGCGTCGCCTTGACCGCCGCCGCCGCACAATGCTGCAGCGCCGATTCCGCCACCTCGTCGAGCAAGCTCGAGAGCAAGATGCAGAACAATGCGCGCACCGGACATGCCAATCGGATGCCCAACTGCAACTGCGCCGCCATGGATATTGACTCGCGCTGGATCAACGCCTAGTTGTTGCATGCTCACTAACGCAACTGATGCAAAGGCTTCATTAATTTCCAACACATCAAGATCAGATGGTGAAATCCCAGACTTTTCACATGCCTTGGCAATTGCCCGAGCTGGCTGAGCAAGTAACGACGCATCAGGTCCTGCGACCATGCCGTGGGCTTCGATAGATGCGAGTCCACGAATACCTAATTCGGCTGCCTTCTTTGCACTCATCACAATGACTGCTGCCGCTCCGTCAGAAATTTGCGACGAGGAACCGGCCGTAATTGTTCCGTCTTTAGAAAATGCCGGACGCAAAGCGCTCAATGACTCAACTGAGGTGTCAGCGCGGACACCTTCATCGACAACAACTGCGATTGGATCACCTTTGCGTTGCGCAACCAAGACCGGGACAATTTCATCGTCAAAAATTCCTGATGCGATTGCAGCAGCCGCACGCACATGCGATGAGACGCTGAACTCATCTTGGTCAGCGCGAGTCAGTGGCGTACTTGCTGTGTAACGCTCAGTTGCCTCACCCATTCCAAGGTTGTCTATCGCGCAATACAAACCGTCGAATGCAAGCGAATCCTTCATAACCCAGTCGCCGTACTTCATTCCTTCACGACTACCGATCATCAGGTGCGGAACGTTGGACATGCTTTCCATTCCACCCGCAACAACAACATCCGCCTCACCGGCTTCAATCATTTGATGCGCTAATGCGATTGCGTTAATTCCTGACAAACACAACTTATTGATCGTGATAGCAGGAACATCCATTCCGATGCCGGCACCCAGTGCTGCTTGGCGCGCAGGGTTTTGGCCCGAACCTGCTTGCAGAACCTGGCCCATGATGACGTAATCAACGTCCGAGGCATTCACACCTGACTTGGTCAATGCGCCAGCAATAGCAACTGATCCAAGGTCGGTAGCACTGACTGACTTAAGGGATCCCATGAACTTGCCAATAGCTGTTCGGGCACCGCCAACAATAATTGCCATGATCAGAGCAGTCCTTTCGGTATGCGAATTGCCGATTAGCCAGCAATCTCCTACTGTCACACTATGACAGCGTTGCGTGAAGTCCTAGGCGAGACCTTGCTTGGTTTCGATCACATTGGCCTAGCTGTGCGTGATATTGACCACGACATTTCAATGTGGGAATCACTCGGTCTGACACTGAGTCACCGAGAGACAAATGTCGAACAAGGCGTTGATGAAGCCATGGTTTCGGTGCCCGGGGGCAGTTTTATCCAGTTGCTCGCTCCGCTGGCGCAGGACACCACAATTGGCCGGTTCCTCGCCAAAAATGGTGAAGGCGTGCAACAAATGGCATTTCTCGTCACTGATATCACTGTCGCAATGGACAAAGTGACCGCCGCAGGAATGCGTCTTATTTATGAGCAACCCCGTGTAGGCACAGGTGGTTCTCGGATAAACTTTATCCATCCCAGCGACATGGGCGGCCTACTCGTGGAGTTAGTTGAACCCGTCGCATAAGGCACGAAGGACACAAATCCATGAACAAGTGGCGAATTCTCCTGCAGTCCATTCCACTCGCAATAGTCGTGCTGATCCTGCGCTACCTTCTGCACAATGTCGCAGGTAAGTCAGAGATTCTGCAGTTTTCAGATACCAGCTCGGTCCTTACAGGAGCTGCGCTCATCATGGGTTTGATGCTCGCTGGTGTTATCGGCGACTATCGCGAAGCGGAGCGCCTACCTTCAGAAGTCGGTGGCGGCCTACTTGGTTTCGAACTTTATGCCACGCGTGGACTCCAAGTCATTGATAAAGATTCGTCATGGGTACATGCGCGGATAGCAGCTGTCGCGCACACAATTAATGAGTGGTTTTACGGGCGCAAGTCTGATGCCGAAATGTGGGCAGAGTATGACGACATCAATCAAGTTGTTGTTGAGCTCGCAAAATCTGGCATGACCATTCCTTATCTGAATCAAGTCCACGGCGCGAACAACGGCGTCGCCGGCGCAATCGATCGCATCACAGTTATTCGAAATACGTCATACATCAAGGCTGGTTATGCCTTGATGGAATTCCTTATTGCTGTGGTTTTGGTTTTGATGGTTGTTGTTGACTTCCCACAAGGTTTTGCTCAAGAACTTGTTCCCGCATCGATTTCCATCGTTTACGTTTACATGTTTTTGTTCATCCGCGATTTGGATAACCCATTTGCGTATGGTGACCACCACGGCACTGGTAGCGCAGCAGACGTTTCAATCACTGCCTGGAAGAACGCTTACGAAACTTACACGAAGTAACACACTGGTCTGATCTGGGCAAGCCATCCGAGGATGGCTTGCCCAGTGTCATATGGGGCCTCAATTGGCGGCAAATGACCAACATTCGGAATTTCTTTATAGATGGCGTATGGCAAAACTTCCTGCATGCGATTGAAATCTTCTTGCGAACTCACCTGATCATCGCTACCACGTAGTAACAATGATGGTCCTTCGAATCCGCGCAAGACATCGAAACTATCGGGACGGGCAGCCATCGCTCGGAGTAACCACGCCACAGATTCTGGTCGAGCTTGCATAATCCATTCACGCACGTGTTCGACGATGTCCGGACGTTCGTCATGAGTCACAGTTCCCAACATTGAAGTCAACGCATTGGTTGCATAGTTGTCGAGGCCACCGCGGTGTTCCATCTGGAGGGCTAGACGCTCACGGTTCGACTTAGCTGTCTCGTCATCTGCACTGGCCTTGGTATCAACGAGTCCGAGCGCAAGCACACCTTGAGGGCGTTGCCGCAGCATTTCTTGGGCAACGTATCCACCGAGTGAAATACCGATGATGAGCGGTTGGTCAATCTCTCGTTCATCAAGTTCATCCCACACGTCACGCGCAAGTAATTCAAGCGAAGGCGGTTCGTTTCCTAAGGTGCGTAAACCACAGCCGCGAAAGTCTGGGGTTACAACGTTCCAATTCGACTTTTCAATCCAGAACGCTACTTCGTCCCAGATGCGTGAATCAAACGGGAATGGATGAAGTAACACCACAGCGTCGCTCATACCAACCGTCCAGCTAAGTCGTCCCACTTTCGCATTGGTCCAACCCAGTCCCATGACAGTGTCGGCATGTCAGGACGTATTCGCTTGAGCACTTCATCCCATGCAATACGCACATACTTTTCTCCGACCCACAAATGCTTGCACCCTTCGATCCCAATGACGTCACATTGAGGAATGCAGGCAAACCGCTCAATAGCTTCTTGCGGCTGTAAGTAATCATCAAGTTCGGGAACCAACGCAGTAAGTGGTCGGCCCGATTGCGCCCAACTTAAAAGGGCGTGTTCGTCGCTCCACTTCAACGGCGGACTGAATAAAACTGCGCCCTTAACTGGATCAATGTTGCCGTGCTGCAACACAACATCAGTTCCAAACGACCATCCGACGAGCCAGATTTCAGGCAAGTTGCGCTCCACAGCAAATGCAATCGCTGCGTCGAGATCGAGTTTCTCTGCCCGACCTTGGTCGTATTCGCCCTGACTCGTTCCGGCTGCGCTCGTTGTTCCACGCGTGTTGAATCGCAAGATTGCAACGTCCGCCAAGGCAGGCAATCTCCATGCAGCCTTGCGATAGAGGTGACTGTCCATCATTCCGCCACCAGTGGGATTGGGGTGAACGCAGATGATGGTGGCAACGGGAGCGACTGTTTCCGGAAGCGCTAACTCACCAACCAAAGTAAGTCCATCAGCCGTGTGCAACGTAATTGCCTCACGTCGAGCAGGCAGAACACTATTGGGTGCAAGCTCAGTCATTAGCGCGTCCGCGGCCTTCTATTGAGTCGGTTAGCCCAACACGTCGTATGCCAGTGGCGACGATCTGGAAGTGATGACTCAATGTCATCGCCGTAGTAGGGCCACGCCACAACGTGTGGGGTCGCAGGCTTAATCTCCATGTCACATCCAGGGCATCGATACGCCTTAGTCGCCGCTGAACCAGTTACCCGCGTGACAGCCCAATCGCCATCGGGGTGAGTCTCGATTTTGCGAAAGCCACCCAGCTTGAATTCACCTGGTTCTGGGGTCGGTTCTCGACGGTTACGGCGTGCCATGTCACTAATTTAGTGGCAACTGGTCAGAACCAACGCGAGCAATTGTCTCGAATGGTCCTTCAGGTAACCCACACCCAAGCTTCATTCCCTGGTTAATGTCATGTTCGGTGGCGTAGCCGCTGTCGCGCATTTCGCATGCGCTCGCCAAGTAGGCATTTATCAATTCGACATAAACCCGTTGCTTGCCTTCGTCGTCCTGCGAAGTTGCAGGTTCATGAGGTTGGGCGTAGGTGTAAAAACCTTCGCCACTCTTACGCCCGAGTTCACCAATATTTACGCGTGCTGTTAAACCAGATGCTGGCCCATCAGTATCTATACCGGTGTCATCATAAATTGTGTTAAGAACTTCGACCGACGTGTCTAGGCCAATGAGGTCAAGTAGTTCGAGCGGCCCCATCGGGAAATGCGCGATTTCACGCATTGCGCTATCAATAATGTCACGGGTAGAAATTCCGTCATCAATTAATCGCACCGCATGATTCAAATAGCGAAGCAGGAGTTTATTGACGATAAAACCCGGCTGATCCGCAATCTGGGCAGGTTCTTTTCCTAATCCACGAGCAAGGTCAACTACTTTTTTAACAACATCTGAATCAGAAAACTCAGTGGAGATAACCTCAACAAATTTTTGCACTGGTGCAGGGTTGAAGAAATGCAACCCGATGACGTGCGAACGACGGGAAGTTACTTCTGCAATGGAAGTAACAGAAAGTGATGAGGTGTTCGTAGCCAAAATGGCACTCGACTTAACACAACTATCTAGCTCACTAAAAATTTTCGCTTTCAGCGACATAATTTCCGGAGCTGCTTCAACAACGAGATCGCAATCCGACATGAGCGAGAAGTCAGTTCCCCATGTCACTAATGAGGTGATGCCAGACGACTCTTCATCAGTTAACTTGCCACGTGACACAGCACGACTCAGTGACTTTGCGAGGTTGCTTTGCCCAAGTGACACAGCTGCATCGCTTTCCGCCACACCAACGACCGAGTAGCCGGACTTGGCGAAAACTTCAACAATTCCAGCGCCCATAATGCCTAGGCCAACAACACCAATCTTCTCCATTCCCCTAGTGTGTCAGCACAATTGCGGGGCTCTATCGTTGGGTAATGCGCTTAGTTATTGCCACGTGTTCCGTGGATTACGCCGGACGCCTGAGCGCGCACTTACCACAGGCAACTCGCCTGCTGCTCGTAAAGTCCGATGGTTCGGTGTCGATTCATGCTGATGACCGAGCGTACAAACCCCTCAATTGGATGAGTCCGCCTTGTACATTGACGGAGTCGCATGACGATGACACACACATTTGGACGGTAGTCAATAAGGCCGGCGAACAACTCATCATCACGTTGCATGAGGTCCACCATGATTCTTCCCATGACCTAGGTATTGATCCAGGTCTAGTTAAAGACGGAGTTGAAGCACATCTGCAAGAGCTGCTTGCAATTCATTTAGATACCTTCGGTCCTGACTTAACTTTGGTACGTCGGGAATTTCCTACTCCCATTGGTCCAGTCGATATCGTGTGCCGAGATGCCAATGGACGCACAATCGCAATCGAGATCAAACGGCGCGGCGAGATTGATGGTGTTGAGCAACTCACGCGCTACCTTGATCTTCTCAATCGTGATCCACTCATTGCACCAGTGCGTGGAATCTATGCCGCCCAAGAAATTAAGCCACAAGCTCGCACACTTGCCGAAGACCGCGGCATCGAGTGCGTTGTCGTGGACTACGATGCGCTTCGCGGAATTGATGAGCCTGGTCTTCGCTTGTTCTAGAAGTAGTCGAACTGTTGCAGTTAAGCGAACTCAAACGTCGGCTATCACCATTGGCCTCGGGCGCTCACATAGGTGTGTTGTTGTTTCCTCTATTTGACTTTAAAGATGCTCGAAGAAACCAAGGTTTTAACTCCTGATTTCGTTGCCCATACCTGTACTGCAATTTTGCTTCCCTTGCTAAGTCCTGCACTCGTTGCATTCGCAGCGCTCACAACAAGGGCAGATTTGTTCGACCTAACGCGGATTTGGTCCCCCAACGTGGTCAAATTTGCGCCAACGACTTTATAAACGTTAACTGTGCAGGTTGTTTTCTTCTTGTTACAGGCCGTTTTCGCACTTCCTGAAATTTCTACCGCAACGTTCACTTTCCCGCTTGCCTTGAGTTTCGCTGAGCCGGACGGCCGCGTTTTTGCTTGAGCCACTTTGTATTTAGGAGCGGAAAACGATATTCCTGAAATTGTAACTAACCAACCGTCAGTACCCTCAGTTCCTGACGTCCAACGTGTCCAGACCACAGTCGTAGGCAAAGCATCCGTACGATCAGTTGTTCGGACAATGGGAAGTGCAGTAGAAATTGCTTCCGGAGTCATCGCACTTGAATCAAGCCCAAAGTAACTCGTCAACATGGCATCGCTTATAACGGCGGAGAGCACACCTGTTCTTTGTTCTCCAGAAAATTCGTTGTGTGCCGATGCCACGCCATAGGTAAACGACGGTGTGCCTACTGGCCCCGATTCAAAAGATCCAATGACAGTGTCATCACCAGCGAAAAGTGTTCCCCTAAAAACTTCATCGAGTGTCGTATCAAGGCTCAATAGCAAATTAGCCTGAAGCGTGTCTGCGGCATCGCTAATTGTTAAGTCGCAACCTTGTACTGGGATACGTGAGCAACCTTGTGCACCGGGATGCAGTTGCCAATTGATAGCAGGAACTTCGCGAGGCTCCAAGGCAACGGACAAAACTGCAGATGTTGTTCCGGGGTTGGTAATACTCCAATGCTTTGGATTGCCTGTTGCATACGACCACCCCAACAATGGGCCTGCATCATTTAGCGCAATTTCAAGTTCAATCACACTCTCTGATGTGAGCCCATGTGCAGAAAGATCAGCTTGAGCATCGCCAGCATCGTTGTAATACACCGACACAGCCACTCGATTTGGAGTGCTGTAGCAATATCCTGCAGAGGGTGTTTGGTCAGTGCGACAGACATTTGTTGGCGCCACAGTCACACCAAAACTGCCAGACGCAGCATCACCATCCGCAGACTGCGGGACACCGTCAATTGTTAAGGAAGTTACGACAGGGCGATTAAGAGTTGTGTTACCCCACGTACCTGAGCCATTACTGGTGGTATTTGCAAGAGTTACTTCGCTTTGCCTTTGGACATGGTCATACATGCCTGCAAAGGATGCCGACGCCTGGCCGATTAGCACGGAGCACACCAATGCGATTGTTGCAATTACTCTTGAATACCTGCGAGTCATAACCCAAATCCTTTTCCCACTTGGACCCTATTTTCATAAATTACTACGAATCGATTCGTGCGCTAGCTGTTTAGAGAAAGGATCTTGAGTTCTAATGTTCAATTTCGAATCTCCTGATGAAGCCTTCCAGACTGCGGTTGTCCACGAAATGAAGTAACGTTTTTTCGTGCCATCCTGGAGTGCTTTTTCTTATGCCTTTGGACCACTCGTTGCATTTTTTGGACTAGGGGTCATGATCCTGGTCCTGCGTTGGGCGTTTTCTCGAGGCGGGTCTGTCGTTGCTAAACCAGCACAGATGGGAAATCCCGACCAGTATGGGTTGCTCGTTCCCGTTGCAGCACCGAGCAATTACATTGACGGTGAAATTCTGCGCAAGTCCCTAGAAGACAACGGAATTCGAGCAAACCTCGCTCAAACTAACGACGGTCCTCGAGTGATGGTCTTTCCTGCAGACGAATCAAAAGCCCGAGAAATCCTTAGCCGAGGTCCTCGAGCGTCTCGCGCTTAATGTCGGCTCCAAGCTGAGCAAGCAGCGATTCAAAACCCACATATCCACGATCAATGTGTTCTACGCCATGAACCGTTGATTCGCCTTCGGCAACAAGTGCGGCCAGAACTAATCCTGCGCCTGCGCGGATGTCAGTACTCTCAACTGGTGCGCCGGATAATTGTGACTTTCCGCGAACTAGTGCGTGATGCCCGTCAGTCCGGACTTCTGCTCCGAGTCGGCTGAGTTCCTGAACAAAGCGGAACCGCGCTTCAAATAAATTTTCCGTTACTAACGCCGAACCTGTTGCAATTGAATTCATCGCAATGAACTGTGGTTGCAAATCTGTCGGGAATCCTGGGTACGGCAACGTCACCACATCAACCGCATGTGGCCGACGATCCATTGTGATGCGAATGCCATCATCCAATGTTTCTATTACCGCGCCCGCTGTCGACAGTTTCTCCAACGGCAAAGTTAAATGCTCAGCACGCGCATTACGCACGACAATGTCACCTTGAGTCATCGTGGCAGCAACTGCCCACGTGCCTGCAACAATTCGATCTGGGACAGTTGTGTACTCAACTGGATGCAACGAATCAACGCCCGTGATGGTCAGCATCGGAGAACCAATGCCTTCAATCTGTGCTCCCATGGCAACAAGCATGGAACAGATGTCCACAATCTCTGGCTCGCGTGCCACATTGTCAATCACAGTTGTTCCATGAGCGTTTACTGCGGCCATCAACAACGTCTCAGTTGCGCCAACACTTGGGAAATCTAAATAGACATGTGTGCCCACCAAGCCTGTACTCGGTGCTTGGACAACGAGGTAGCCGTGTTCGCTCGTGACTATGGCTCCCATGCGCTCCAAACCTGCGATGTGCATGTCGAGACCACGCGACCCTATGTTGTCGCCACCGGGTAATGCGACATCAGCAGCACCAGTTCGGGCGATGAGTGGGCCCAGCACTGCAATGGAGGCACGCATACGTCGTACCAAGTCATAGTCAGCACGATGCTCGATAGTCTCGGGAACGTCAATCACAACGGTTTCGGTCTCGGGTGAGTATTCGACCGTGCAGCCAAGTCGCCTCAACAACTGAGCCATAATCGTCACGTCCAGGATGTTCGGCACATTGTGAATCGTTGATTCACCGACTGCCAAAAGTGCCACAGCCATAAGTTTTAAGCTGCTATTTTTCGCGCCTGAAACCCGCACTTCTCCTACGAGACGTGCACCACCGGTGACCCGAAAGATTTCCATGACGAGTCTTAGGTTACCGTCTCGCACCGCAATCAAGCGAAAACCGTGGGCTGACCCTAGTCTTAGACCATGGTGAATTTGACGCGTATTTACACGCGAACTGGTGATGACGGCACGACCAGCCTTGGTGACATGAGCCGCACTGGTAAAAATGACCCGAGACTCAAGGCCTATGCCGATGTGGATGAAGCTAATTCATCCATTGGTTTAGCGATTGCAGCCGGAAACATTCGGCAAGACATTGTTGAACTATTGATCGGTATTCAGAATGATCTTTTCGACGTTGGCGCTGACCTATGTACGCCCGTTGTAGACAATCCTGTTCACGAACCACTTCGCGTAACAAATGAATATGTCGAGCGCCTTGAAAATGCTTGCGATACTTTCAACGAAGAGGTCGAAGCCCTTCGTTCGTTTATCCTGCCTGGCGGCACTATCGGAGCTGCGCATCTTCATGTCGCACGCACTGTCGCTCGTCGCGCAGAGCGCAGCACATGGGCAGCCATCGACATGTATCACGGTGGCGTGAATGTTCTAGCTGCCACGTATTTGAATCGACTAAGCGACCTGTTGTTTATTCTTGCTCGTGTTGCAAATAAAGAACGCGGCGACGTCCTGTGGGAACCAGGACGCAACCGCGCTCAGTAGTTCTAACTTGAGGCTGTGACGTCATGCGTGACGTCACAGCCTTTTTAGTTCAGTGAACTAATTTTGAACAGTCGGTGATGGCTGGCCATTCGGCTGTTGCGAAGCTTGAGGACCACTTGGGCTCTGAGATGGATTTGGAAGTTGTCCATTTGGACCCCAACCATTGCTACCCGTCCAATTGTCGCCATCAGGATCTGGTCCGCGATTCGGATCACCCGGACCCATCATTCCGTTGTTTCCCGGACCCATCATGCCTGGCTTGCTCAACGTTGTCCCTGGCGGGCACGTGCCATCTTGAGCTAACGGGACATCTTGTCCATTCGCAGCATTGCAGTGTGGACCCTTGCCGCCCATCATGCCGTTGTCACCCATCGGGCGAACGTTGGCATCAGGTCGCATAATGATGTTCGTATTGTCATGCTGGCCGATGGCATAGCCACCAAGACCAGATACAAGCGCTACTGCCGCGAATGCTCCTGCAAACCAAGACGCTTTGTACGGCTTGCGAGCTTCGGCTTTCGGTGACTCTCCGGCTGCATTAGCCACAGACGCAGTTTCGAAGTCACTGGGTACTTCAGCAATTGGTGTTAAGTCGTCAGACATTGTGTTTGCTCCTCCTTGGGTCCCCCGCTTGGCTACCCACATTCACAACCTATTCACGTTGTGTTAGCAAACAACACTTTCCTAGGTTCAGGAAATGTTAAGACTCAAACGGCGCAGCAAGACGACGAAGTGCCTGTCCAAGACGTGCATGGAACTCATTTCCATCAATCTCCCAAGCAACCCACGAGTTGCGGCCACGACCTTTGCGGTCGCGTTGATCAACAACAGTCATGCCGTCCGTCAGTTCGCCTTTAGTTTCCACGTCAATTGTGGTTTCCTGCAAAACCATGATTCCTGGCCAAATAGCTTCAGCCATCGCAAGTGCGTCATGCTGATGAGTCATTCGCTCGCCATAAAACTGAGAATAAAAATCTGTGTAATACGTCATCATCTGGACGAACACTTCACCAAATTTTCCGAAAGCATTCATCCATTCCCACTCTGTTTCGTACGTCTTTACAGAATGTGTGACGTCAAGTCCCACCATCACAGTTTTCAACGCACTGTTGAAAACAACTTTGGCT
Source organism: Actinomycetota bacterium (assembly GCA_947448865.1). GTDB lineage: Bacteria > Actinomycetota > Actinomycetes > S36-B12 > UBA5976 > UBA5976. Next base: position 10,298 of record CANFOW010000011.1, on the reverse strand, counting down.
GCTTCTGGATCATGCCAAATATTGAACTCAGCTACTGGCGTCACATTTCCTGTTTGAGCCGCTCCACCCATGATGATGAACCGATCTACCAACGGCAATACTTCTGGGAATCGGTCAACGAGATGTGCGATGTTTGTTAGTGGACCAATCGCCACTAACGTCACAGGATCTTTTGCTTCCCTAATCTTTTGCGCAAGGAATGCAGGAGCATCTGTTGACACGACCTGTGTGGAAGGTTCCGGGAGATCAACGCTAGCGAAACCGTCAGTTCCGTGAACTGGTGGATTTCCCGTTTCCTGCTTGGCCCGTGCATAGGGTTCATCATGTCCAGAAGCCACTGGAATGTCAGTGCGATTTAAAAACTCCAACAAACGAAGAGCGTTACGCGTCGTGTTGGCCAAATTAGTGTTGCCACCCACCGTGGAAATGCCGATGACATCTACTTCGGGGCTTCCTAACGCCAGCGCAATCGCAATTGCATCATCAAGACCAGGGTCAGTATCAATTAGCAGCGAGATTGGCATGAGTTACTCCAGGGTGAAAGCCGAGAAAAATGGTGCAGCATTTGCTGTCGTGCAAGCAGGCCACGAAGCAACGCGCAATTCCACTGATGTGGGATCTTGAATCATCCTAATCGCCACATGATTAGCAATCGCCTTCTTGCAGTCCTTATCCGAATAGTTATCCGGGCTTGATGTTCCGATTGGTAAATCTAGCGCCGCACCGGCAGCCAGAGTCACAGGTAAACCAAGATCGAGACCAGACGGAACCGCAACAGTATTGACAACCGTTGCTGGCGAATTAGCGAATTGTGTAAACAAGGTAACTGTTGGTGCTGTCGTCAGCACACAGGGAGCGGTTCCGCTATTTGTTGCCACAAGTGTGCGATACACAGTCCCAGCTGCGCCTTGCTCTTGTCCCCAGGTAAATGTGAGATTCGTGCTCGCACACTGAACCGACTCACTAGGTGTTGGTGCCGGTGAAGTCGGCGTCACAGTCGGCACAGACGATACGGGAACGGATGCGGTAGGCGTGGCTACAGTGTTCAACGAGCACGCTGTGAGAACGAGCAAACCCATTACGGATAGTGCAAGAAATATTTTGGAAGAAGAATTCTTAGTCATACAGTCAGCAACCTTTTGTCACTTTTACTGTACGCCTAAAAATTCATCCACTTCTTGTGCTGTTGGCATTCCTGACTGTGCGCCATGTGACAATGTCGACAATGACGCCGCGAATACTGCGCGGGTCAATGAGCTCTGAACATCGAGACCAGATGTAAGGGCAACAACAAATGCACCAACGAATGTGTCGCCTGCCCCAACTGTGTCAACTGCGTTTACTCGTGGCGGTGTTGCACGTGCAATAGCGACACCATCTTGGTAAGCAACTGCCTCACCTGCTCCAGCGGTTACAACAACAACTCCACGTGTAGGTCGACCGTAGGATTCAAATTCGTGCTCATTAACAATGAGTACATCAACGCGGTTGCGCAGTTCGTCTGGAATCTCGCGAACGGGCGCACCATTGAGGCACAACAAAGACGAACAAGCTGCGGCAACTTGAAGTAATGCTGCCTCGGGAATTTCATGCTGAATAATGACAGCATCAATGTGTTCAAACGCTTGATCATCAACGTGCACCATATCATTAGCGCCGCGCGCAATAACGATTTGGTTTTCGCCCGTTTCTTCGACGAGCACTAACGCAACACTTGTCGGAATTTCAACTTTGCGCACATGAGTGAGATCAACGTGTGCTGCTGCCAGATTTTGTAACACCATTTCGCCTGGAGCGTCATTACCCACAGCGCCGTGCATTGACACGCGAGCCCCGAGACGCGCAGCAGCAACGGCTTGATTTGCACCTTTGCCACCAGGAAACCATTCAGGTTCACCGCCCGCTACCGTCTCACCTCGTCCTGGCAAGCGAGGCATGCGTACAAAAAGATCTGCGTTTATACTTCCAACAACTGCAATATGTGGGCTCACTCTGCAAGCCTACGGTGGCTACTTAATGTAAACGTAGCCCGCCGACACTGTGGCCGTTTTCTTTGCCAGACTCTTGGACGCTGGACCATGTGTTGCGGCGCCAGTTGTCGCGTTGAATTGCGCACGATGACATGGACACGTGGACGTTCCATTTACAGGCGCTGGAATCGTGCAGCCTTGATGGGTGCACTTGGCCGAGAAAGCCTTGAAACCTTTTGATGTGCGGGTGATCAAGACTGGATTGCCTGACACCGTCACCACTTTGCCTTGGCCAACAGCAATGTCAGTCACTTTGCAGGCTTTTGTTCCAAGTGCCTTTGCCTCAGCTATACCTGGTAAAAATGCGACAAGTGCTCCCAGGAGCCCAGTTTGTAGTACAGCGCGACGAGATGTCATGAAAAATTCCTTAAAGTCGATTTCTCATAACGTTACGCAACCAAGTGATCAGGCTAGCAAACTAATCCACAGACTCTGGTTAAGACTATGTAAGGAATTACTAGCTGTGCAGTCCAGCGGCAGTGATTGATGTTGCTGCCTTCACGCGAGTTTCAGCACGACGAGCTGCCTCAATGTCTTCTGGTGACTCTTCACCAGTCGCCTTGGCGCGTTGTAATGCTGCCTGGGCACGATCCAAATCAATGTCGCTGCCGAGCTCGGCAACTTCGGCAAGCACTCGTACATTGTCTGAGTCCACGGCAAAAAATCCGCCGTGGACTGCAACAACAACTCGAGGGCCTTCAACTGGTTCAATGCGCACAACACCATTAACCAAAAGCGACAACACAGGTTCGTGACCCGGCAAGATTCCAATCTCGCCATCTGGTGTCTTGGCAACGATTGACTTTGCAACACCCGACCACACATTGCGATCGACTGCTACAACAGACACATTGAGTTCAGCCATGATTAGCCCTGCAGACGCTTTGCGTTTTCGACAACGTCGTCGATTCCACCAGCCATGAAGAAGGCCTGCTCTGGAAGGTGATCGTATTCGCCTTCAGTGAGCTTCTTGAACGAAGCAACAGTTTCTTCAACAGGTACGAATGAACCCTTTTGTCCAGTGAAGGCTTCAGCCACAAACATGTTCTGTGACAAGAAGCGTTCAATACGACGTGCGCGGTTCACCAAGATGCGATCTTCTTCGGACAATTCGTCAATACCGAGAATCGCGATGATGTCCTGGAGTTCCTTGTTGCGCTGCAGAATCTGCTTTACGCGAGCAGCAACTGCGTAGTGCTCAGCACCAACATAACGTGCATCCAAAATACGTGAGCTTGAATCCAGTGGATCCACAGCTGGGTAAATACCCTTTTCCGAAATTGGACGGGACAGAACTGTCGTCGCATCCAAGTGAGCGAAGGTCGTTGCTGGCGCTGGGTCAGTCAAGTCATCAGCAGGGACGTAAATCGCCTGAAGCGATGTAATCGAGTGACCACGAGTTGATGTGATGCGCTCTTGAAGCACACCCATTTCATCAGCAAGTGTTGGCTGGTAGCCCACAGCTGATGGCATACGGCCAAGAAGTGTTGATACTTCAGAACCTGCCTGGGTAAAGCGGAAGATGTTGTCAATGAAGAGCAACACGTCTTGCTTTTGTACATCGCGGAAGTACTCAGCCATTGTGAGTGCCGACAAAGCAACACGAAGACGCGTGCCGGGTGGCTCATCCATCTGACCGAATACGAGTGCAGTGTCGTTGATAACGCCTGACTCAGTCATTTCAAGGAACAAGTCGTTACCTTCACGAGTGCGTTCACCCACACCAGCGAATACCGATACACCACCGAAGTTCTTAGCAACACGGGTGATCATTTCCTGGATAAGAACAGTCTTGCCCACACCTGCTCCACCGAAGAGGCCGATCTTTCCGCCCTTAACGTATGGGGTCAAAAGGTCAATAACTTTGATACCGGTCCAGAAAACTTCGGTCTTGGATTCGAGTTGATCAAAGCTCGGTGCTTGGCGGTGGATGCCCCAGCGCTCGTTGATCTGAAGCGATGATGCTTCAACGTCCAACGGCTGACCCAGTGTGTTCCACACGTGTGACTTGGTCACATCGCCAACAGGCACTGTGATTGACTCACCGGTGTCGCGCACTTCTGCACCACGGACAAGTCCGTCAGTTGGCTGCATCGAGATCGCGCGGATCATGTTGTCGCCAATGTGCTGCGCCACTTCGAGAGTCAGCAGACGGTTTGTGCCATCGCCGAAGTCAACGTCAACGTGCAAGGCGTTGTATAGGCCTGGCATGGACTCGACTGGGAATTCCACGTCGACAACAGGACCCGTAACACGGGCCACGCGGCCATGAGTAGTGGTGGTCATATCTACTAGCTCCCTGATGATGCGGAGGAAAGAGCATCGGCGCCGCCGACGATCTCACTGATCTCCTGGGTGATTTCTGCCTGACGAGCCTGATTGGCGCGACGTGCAAGTGTGCGGATGAGTTCTTCAGCGTTGTCAGATGCTGACTTCATGGCACGACGACGAGCGGCGTGTTCTGAAGCCGAAGCAAGCAACATAGCGGTGTACACAACATTCTCGATGTAACGAGGTAGTAGTGCGTCGAGCACAGCTTCAGGGCTGGGCTCGAAGTCGTAGAGCGGGAAGACTTTAGTGTCGAGCTTCTCGGATGCTTCAGCCTCTGTGGCTTCCACGATATCTACCGGAAGGATTCGACGTACACGTACTTCCTGAACACCCATGTTGATGAAGTGGGTGTAAATCAAATGAATTTCGTCAAGACCGCCGTCTTCAAATTTCTTAGCGAAGTCTGCAAGAACTGCGCCGGCAACTTCCTTTGCGTTTTCGTAAGACGGTTGATCGGTAAATCCAGTCCACGAGGCTGCAATCTTGCGCTCGCGGAACTTGTAGTAACCAAGTGCCTTGCGGCCAACGAGATACGGAACTGGTTCAATGCCTTGCTCACGAAGCAGCGCATTGAGTGCTTCGCCTTCTTTAATAATTGAAGACGAGTATGCGCCAGCAAGACCACGGTCTGCCGTGAGCAGGATGACTGCTGCACGACGACGTACGTCATGAACTGTGGTGAGTGCATGCTTGCTGTTTCCACGAGACACTGCTGCGGAAATAGCTCGCTGTAACTCCAGGGTGTATGGCAAAGAAGCGTCAACACGCTGTTGCGCCTTGACGATACGCGAAGATGCGATGAGTTCCATCGCCTTCGTGATCTTCTTTGTCGCCTGAACGGACTTAATCCGTCGGCGATAAACCCGTAGTTGTGCGCCCACTGTTAGCCCTTGACCTTCACGATCTGGGTTGGATCAATTTCGTCAGCATCAAGAGCAGCCACAGGAGCATCGTTCACAAGCAGGTGTCCTGCCTTTGTTGTGAACTGCTTCTTGTATTCAGCAATTGCCTTGGTTAACTTCTCGATGGAATCATCGTTGAGGTCGGTTGTGGAACGGATCGTGTCGAAAATAGCACCGTGGTTGCGTTCAACGTAATCAAGGAACTCGGTATCGAAACGACGAATATCTTCAACAGGAACATCGTCAAGATTTCCTGAAGTACCAGCCCACACTGAAACTGCTTCGCGCTCCATTGACTGTGGCAGATACTGACCCTGCTTCAACAGTTCAACAAGACGTGCTCCACGCTCAAGCTGAGCTTTGGACGCAGCATCAAGGTCGGAACCGAAAGCAGCGAACGCTTCGAGCTCGCGGAACTGTGCCAAGTCAAGACGCAGACGACCGGCAACCTTCTTCATCGCCTTCGGCTGAGCCGAACCACCAACGCGAGATACCGAAATACCAACGTTGATAGCAGGACGTACGCCTGAGTTGAAGAGATCAGATTCCAAGAAGCACTGACCATCGGTGATTGAAATAACGTTTGTCGGAATGTATGCCGACACGTCATTCGCCTTAGTTTCAATGATTGGTAGACCAGTCATTGAACCAGCACCGAGTTCATCGGAAAGCTTTGCACAACGTTCGAGCAAACGGCTGTGTAAGTAGAACACGTCGCCTGGGTAGGCTTCACGGCCTGGCGGACGACGAAGGAGCAATGACACTGCACGGTAAGCCTCAGCTTGCTTGGACAGGTCATCAAACACGATCAGAACATGCTGACCGTTGTACATCCAGTGCTGACCGATAGCCGAACCGGTGTAAGGAGCGAGGTACTTGAAGCCCGCTGGGTCAGATGCAGGAGCGGCCACGATTGTGGTGTACTCCATCGCACCGAATTCTTCGAGAGCGCCCTTGACAGCAGCAATCGTTGAACCCTTTTGACCGATAGCAACATAAATACACTTAACCTGCTTCTTGGGATCGCCCGATTCCCAGTTCTGCTTTTGGTTCAAGATTGTGTCGATAGCAACGGCAGTCTTACCAGTCTGGCGGTCACCAATGATCAGCTGACGCTGTCCACGACCGATAGCGGTCATAGCGTCAATCGCCTTCAGGCCAGTGAGCATTGGCTCCTTAACTGGCTGGCGCTGAACAACAGTTGGTGCCTGAAGTTCCAGAGCACGACGACCTTCTGCAGCAATTGGTCCCTTGCCATCGATTGGGTTACCCAGTGGATCAACAACGCGACCAAGGAAACCGTCACCAACAGGTACGGAAAGAATTTCACCAGTGCGCTTCACGGACTGGCCTTCAGCAATCTTTGAGCCATCGCCGAGAAGCACCACGCCGATTTCGCGAACATCAAGGTTCAAAGCCAGACCAAGAAGGCCGCCTTCGAACTCAAGTAGTTCGTTTGTCATTGCCGAGTGCAGACCTTCAACGCGAGCGATACCGTCACCGGTCTCGACTACGTGACCGATTTCTTCACGCGACGTTCCAGGTGCAAACGACTCGACATTGCGAGCAATTGCATCGCGGATCTCTTCCGGGCGGATCGAGAGTTCCGTCATGGTGTCCTGCTTTCTTCTCTTTTACAAAGGGTCTAGTTAGGCCAGCAGTGATCTGCGGGCATTTTCCAGTCGACTGGCCACAGTGCCATCGATGATTTGGTCACCGATTTTTACTGAGATTCCGCCAAGAACTGTTGGGTCTATAGCAACGTTCACTTTTACTTCGCGACCGGCAATTACCGATAACGCAGCAGCAAGACGTCGGGTTTGTGATTCATCAAGGGCAACCACGCTACGCACTTCTGCAACTGACTGATTGCGAGCCTCGCCAGCGAGATCCGATAAATCAGCAACAACTGCATCCACGCGACGACCGCGAAGATTTGATGCGTAGTACTTCAAAACTGAGAGCGTTACTGAATCAACTTTGCCTCCGAGCAAGTCGCCAACAATGGCAGCCTTTGCATCGGATCCAAGAGACGGGTCAGTAAGCGCCATCTGCAATTCAGGCGAAGCATCAATTGCGCGACCAAAGAGGAAAACCTCATCTTCAACGCGATCAAGAGTTCCGGCCTTGTCTGCAGAAGCAAATGCGGCTTGCGATGCAACGGTCTCGATGGCTTCAACAAGATCGTGATCCGAGGACCAACGACCTGTGACGATGTCACCTAAGACGTCAAGCGTTGCAGCACTGACTTTGTTGCCGAGCAAGTCGGTAATCAAAGCCTTGCGGGCACCTTCGGGTTGTCCGCTGTCAGCAAGCGTTTGTCGAAGCGACTTCTCGTTTGCTATTGCAGCGACAACCGCAAAGAGTTCAGCTGACAGAGTGGACAGATCACCCTGACGTGCGCTCAGGGATGCCTGAGCACGTGCCAAACTACCGCGGGATGCACCAATCATTTGCTTGCAGCCTGCGCTTCCAGTTCTGAGATGAAGCGGTCAACCGTGGCACGCGCACGTGCATCATCGCTTAGCGTTTCGCCAACGACTTTGCCTGCAAGCGTGAGCGCTAAGTCACTGACATCGCGACGAAGCGAGGTCATGGCCTGAGCACGTTCAGCTTCGAGTTGCGCCGCAGCACGCTCAGCGACAACAGCTGCTGCTGCAGATGCCTCGCCTTTAGCTTGCTCAATCATGGCGGTCTTCTCAGCCTGTGCTGCTGCACGGATGTTTGACGCTTCGGTACGGGCATCAGCCAGTTGTGCACGGTACTCATCAAGTAAGGCTGCTGCCTCTGCTTGAGATTCGTCCGCACGACGAAGGCCGCCCTCAATTGCATCAGCACGTGCTTCTAGCGTCTTGTTGATCGCAGGAAACGCGAACTTAGCAAGCGCAAAGAAAACGATGCCGAAGGCAACAGTTCCGATAATCAGTTCATCAAGCGGCACGCGCAAGATGTTCTGAGTCTCGGCTTCCGAGGCGAGAAAGTGAATCACAGTAATAAGTCCTTAAGGATTACTTACCGAAAACGAATGGAACAACGAAGCCGATGAGAGCCAGAGCTTCGGTCAACGCGAAGCCAAGGATCATGTTCTGGCGGATAACGCCGTAAGCCTCTGGCTGACGAGCGATTGCCTGTACACCATTACCGAAGATGATTCCGATACCGATGCCAGGGCCGATAGCAGCAAGGCCGTAGCCGATTGAACCGAGCGAGCCGGTTACTTCTGCAAGAAGCGACATAACTTTTTCCTTCTGTCGAGGGTGAGGAGCCGTTCCCCTAACCCAGGTGTGTTATTTAGTTGTAGTTCTTCTTTAGTGCTCCGCGTGCAACGAGCCGCCAATGTAGACAGCCGTTAACAGCGTGAAGATAAATGCCTGTAGTCCTTGAATGAACATTTCAAATCCAGTCAAGACAACAGTCACACCGAATGATGTAGCAGAACCTAATGCGCCAATAAGTGAAGGCGACAACAGGTACCACGCACCGACGGTGAAAGTCGTAATAAGTAAGTGGCCCGCAAACATGTTGGCAAACAAACGAATCGCTTGCGTTACTGGTCGCGTCACAAAAAGTTGGAGAAGTTCCAGTGGTGTGAGCAATACATACATTGCTTTGGGAACACCAGGAGGGAATGCGGCATCAAGGACGAAGTGAACGCCTTGGTGTTTAAATCCAAGAACTAAGTAAGTCACATACACAATGAGTGTTAGCGCAACTGGGAAAGCCAAGCTCGACATAACTGGGTATTGCGCACCCGGTATGACACCCATGAGGTTTGACATCCAGACGAAGAAAAACAGTGTCGTCAGAAATGGAACGAAACGATCTCCATCTTTACCGATTACTTCGCGAGCAATTTGATCACGGACAAACAGGTATGCCTGTTCTCCCAGTGACTGAAGTTTGCCTGGTACAAGTTTTGGGGAGCGGAATGCTGACAGGAAGAAAGCCATAACCACAATCGCAACGAGTGTCACCAAGATGACGGCTTTGGAAATAACGAAATCCATGCTGCCCAGGTGCAGAGTTGCATAGGGCTGCAAGAAAAAGATATCGGCGCTAGGTGCTGGGAAACCACAGCCAGAGTTGAGATGGCAACTCTCAGTGGCAACTGTCACAACACTCACGTCAACGACTTCCTCTAGTTACTCGCTTATAGGTCACATACAGTCCTAGGAAGATTCCAAGAATCAACCCAGCTGCCATGTAGGCGCTTTGGTGTCCGAATCGTTTACCGATCAGCCACCCGAGCCCGCCGTACAGCAACATTCCTGCGGTCAGAGTACTTACTGATCGCCACGCCATATCGTCGGTTTGTCGGCCATCTGCGCTGGTGGGGAACTCAGCATCGTTTGCCTTCATTGAAAAGTCAGATTAGCAGGTTTTGGCATTACTGGTTGAACGGGGGTGGTTCGACAAGTGGCATCACATCTGGTCCCGAACCAGGTTCCACATAGAGTGTTTTGGCAGTTGCAAATGCCCAGACTTCAGCAACCAGCCACAGAATCGTGCAGCCCATGATTGTGGCCGCGAAAACCTTGGTATTAAAGGCAGTTGTGTCCTTGAACAGCAAGAGTAAAACGAAAAGCACACCGATTTTCAGTAAGTAAATCAACAAAGCCATGCTTGTGGCCATTGAAGGATTTGTGCGAATGACTCGATCAAGTGCCAGCTGACCAATTGTGAAAAACACAACTACTAAAACGGTTCCGATTGTCGCGCCAAGCGCAGCCTTGGTATCCATAACCACGCCGGTTGCAACCGTAATGATCAATCCCAGGATCACAGTGGGAAGTGCGGCTTTGAAGATAATGCTTCGAGTTTTCACTGTGCAATTGTCTCACGTGGTGGGTTGAACACCCAGCCGACTAAAGCCACCAGACTGACGATGACCAAAATGAGCGTGGTCCACAGCGGTATAAAAGCGGTGCTCACAGCACCAAATGCAATAACTGCAGTGAAGGTGGCCATGATGAGCACTGCACGTTGTTGCCCATGACCGAGGTCAAGAAGTCGGTGATGCAAATGCTGTTTATCG
>CANFOW010000010.1 GCA_947448865.1 Actinomycetota bacterium | reverse complement strand
ACACAGCCTATTGGGCAGGCTGACCAAAACCGAAACGCCCCAAAACTTAAATACTTATCGGATCGAGATCCATGCGGTTACAACAAGAATGTCTACGATGCACCCATTCAATATTTACGCGGGCAATGCGCCAATCCGTGTCAGTCGCTCGTGGGCAGCTTCTTCGATTGGTGAGTGCGAACCGATAGCGATGCGCATCAGGCGCAGAAGTGTGCGAGTCACAGGGCCGACAACCCACATCGGCAAACTTCGCAAACCTAGTCGATGCCGATACTTCGCTGGCATTGAAGCTACGGCTCCTTGAAAAAGAAACCAATACGCAAATCGCGCGGTACGGGATAGAGGTGGACGGCGAATAAATCGCACTACGCGAAGAGTGGTGTCATCCACGCGAAGTAGTCCTTGCTCGTCGAATTTTTCGAGCGCGTCATGCAGTTCGTCTTTTGTCATTGGACATTCAGCCAGACCTAGTGGTGCAACTGCTTGCGACCATAAGCCGACATATCGATCTGCATCAACAGTGTTGCCGGAATATAACTCGTATGTGGTCAAGAACGAATCTGTAAAAGCTATGTGCACCCACAAAAGCAAGTCCGGATCAGATGCTTTATATGCGCGATGCTGTCCTTGGGCATTTTCATATTCACCCTTGACTCGGCTATGCATACCGTTCACACGGGCTGCCTCTTTTGCAATCGCCGAACGCGATCCAAAAGTCATGATGGTAAGCCAGCGAGTAGTGCCCGCTAAACGGCCAAGTGCATCAGTTTCATATCGAGAATGTTGCTCGACACCAGCCAAACTTCCTGGATGCAAAGCTTGCATCAGCAAAGCGCGAATTCCACCAACAAGAGTGGTGAAATTTGCATGCACTTGCCATGGTTCATCAGTCGGAAGATACATGCCCGCGTCGTCACCTTCGGCAACTGCACCGAGCCATGGCGGCACGCCATCAGGTGAGCTCGTAATGATGCGCCGGAATCGAGTTCCGAGGCGATCTTGCAAAGACATTGGCACAGTTCAACTATGTTCCAGAACTATGCTGCTCGCAATTTAAGACCAAGCCGTGCGACTCGGCAAGGCTTGGTCTTAAGACTTGCGAAGAACTAGTTACTTTCGCGAGTCGTTAGTACCAGAAACTCAGAATTACGCCCATCAGCGCCCAGTTGAGCACGTCGTTGCTGACTTCGATGGCCCATACCTTAAATCCATGGCCGGCAAACAATCGATGTCCAAGTGCAGCACCTGCGGTGGCAAGACCGATTAGCAAGCCAATTGTGAGACCCTGGCTGATTGAAACTTCAGTTCCGAGTGCTCGCTTAGCGAGATTCAGCACGAGCGCCAAGATCACGGACTGGCCAATACCCGAGAGCGCTGTTAAACCAAAGACGAGTCCCATGTTTTGGCCGTCACCTGGTTGTTCTGATTCTGGTTTACGCATGGCTTTCCACCATGTGTTGAAAAACATTTTTTGGCTAAACCAATTGAAGGCACTAACAAAACTTACGAACCAAGCAGCGAGAACACCTAGCCACTGAATCGATGACCAATCCATTTTTCTCGTCCTTTATGACAGCGGAACGTATCGTATGCGATACGCGGAATTGCACGATGCGAACTTACAGTCTCATGTGCAACGCCTGTTAAGAACACTAACGGAGACAGGCGCAAAATCGGCAGTAATTTGTTTGATGTTCAATTTTTGTTGAATTTGCGCCACTTACCCCGCCACGGTGATACCGCAAACTAGGCTCTCAGTATGGCTGCGCCTCTTGATCGACTCGTACCGAGATTGCGTCCCCACGCCTCAACAATTTTTGGAGAAATGTCCTCATTGGCAACCAAACTTGGCGCAATTAATTTGGGGCAAGGTTTCCCGGATACCGATGGACCTGAAGTGTTAAAAGAAGCGGCTATCCGCGCAATTCAAGAAGGCCGTGGAAATCAATATCCGCCAGCTCATGGTCTACCTCAACTTCGCCAGGCAATCGCGGATCACCAAAAGTCATTTTACAACCTTGATGTTGATTGGGAAAGCGACGTGGTGGTTTCTACTGGTGCCTCAGAAATAATTCAGTCAGCATTGATGGCTCTGGTCGACACTGAGGATGAAGTTTTAATTTTTGAACCGTGGTTTGATATTTATGCGGTCGCAGTTGATATAGCTCGGGGCAAAGCAATCGGAGTGCCGCTTAATTCGACAAACCTGCGTCCTGACTTCACGCGACTTCGAGATTTAATTACGTCTCGAAGCAAAGTAGTCCTCCTTAACTCACCACATAATCCCGCAGGCATAGTTTTTACGCGGGAGGAACTTCAAGAGCTTGCAAGTATTGTCATTGAGCACAATCTGATTGTCATCAGCGACGAAGCATACGAACACCTGTGGTACGACACCCATCCTCATATCCCGATTTCTACATTGCCCGGAATGTTTGAACGAACGCTCACGGTTGGTTCTGCTGGAAAATCTTTTTCATTCACAGGATGGAAAGTTGGCTGGGCTAGTGGGCCCACTGACTTAGTCGCTGCCGCACGAGTTGTTCGTCAGCATCTGTCCTACGTGTCGAGTGGACCATTTCAGTGGGCAATCGCCGAGGGGCTAGCTTTTCCTGATTCGTATTGGGAGGACTTCAGACATGATTTGCAGCAAAAACGAGACGTATTCTCGGCTGGCTTGAAGTCACTAGGTTTCGATGTCATTGATTCCGAAGGAACTTACTTTGTTACGACAAATGTTCAAAGTATGGGTTACAAAGATGGGCTAACTTTTTGCCGAGAAATTCCCGAAAAAGTAAAGGTAGTCGCTATCCCACATTCAGCACTCTGCGGTGATCCTGCAGTTGGTGCACCATTTGTTCGCTGGGCTTTTTGTAAGCAAATACCTGTACTTGAAGAAGCCCTCGATCGGCTTAGCCAACTTCGCTAGTTAGCGTCCGAAAATTTTCGAAAAGAAGCCGCCAGATTTCACCTTCGGTGCATTGCGATCACACGTGCAACGATTCGCTTTCGGCACACCCGCCATGACTTGATTCACGTGTTGTCCGCAGCCAGACCACGTGATCTTCTTGCATTGGTTGCACGTAACTTGTCGGCACATACCGTTCTCCTTGTTTATATTTTTGTTAAGTGTGTTCGATTAAGTTTTTGGATTGCTGTCCACGTTTGGAATCCACCATCAAGATTGACTGCATTAATTCCGCGCTCGCGCAAGAGAACTGTCGCCGTGTGTCCACGTTGGCCAACTTGGCAGTACACAATGACTCGTCTGTCTTGGAGCTCTGACCACCGACTGCGCAATTCATCTAGTGGGATGTGCATGGCACCTGGAATTGCGCCAGCGTGGAACTCTGCTTGTGTTCGCACATCCAAAAGTTGCCAACCACTGTCTTGATGAGATTCCAGTTCGTGCCATTGGATATTTTCCGTAAAGCCAGTGAGCAAATTCTCCGCGATGTAACCCAGCATGTTGACGGGATCTTTAGCTGAACCAAATGGCGGCGCATAAGCCAATTCCAAATCCGCCAATTCTGGCGCCGGAAGGTCGCAGCGCATTGCCGTTGCAAGGACATCAATGCGTTTATCTACACCATCTTTGCCAACAGCTTGAGCGCCTAAAATTTTGTGGGTGTCTTTGTCCACAATGAGCTTGAGTGCCATTTGCTCAGCGCCCGGGTAATAGCCGGCATGCGAGCCAGGATGGGTATGGATGATTTGCATGTCAACACCTTTTGCGGTGAGCCGTTTCTCGTTCCAGCCAGTCACTGCGACGGTGAGATCAAAGACCTTCACAATTGCTGTACCAATGGTTGCAACAGGTCGCACTGTTCGGCCACAAATATGATCTGCGGCTACTCGACCTTGACGATTCGCAATATTTGCAAGCGGAACTAAAGTCGCTTCACCGTCAAATGCGTCGAACTTTTCAGCAACATCACCAATTGCATATATGTGTGAATCAGAAGTTTGCCCAAATTCATTCACAACGACGCCGCGTCTGGCACCTATTTCTAATCCACACGCTTGCGCAAGTGAGATGTCGGGCTTTACGCCAATTGCTGCTATTACGAAATCGGCTGGAATTACTTGGCCGCTCGATAAATGCACTGCATCGGACGTAATTTCCTTGACGCCGTCGCTGACAATCACGTTAACGCCATGGTGACGCATTTCTTCATGGACGAGCGAAGCTAATTCAATATCAAGTGGTCCTAGAAGTTGATCTGTGGCCTCAATAATTGTTGTGGGAATCCCACGATGCACAAGATTCTCTGCAGATTCGATTCCGATGAAGCCGCCGCCAATCACCACCGCAGACTTTGGATTATGTGACAGCGCCTCTGCAATGCGAGTGACGTCTTCGACGGTACGCAAAGTGTAAGCACGTTCAATGCCTGGGATCGGCGGAACAATCGGTTGTGCTCCCGGGCTGAGAATCAATGCGTCATAGGTTTCAAGATATTGTTTTCCATCCTGAACTACTACAACGTGGTGCTTCTCTCGATTAATTTCGATTGCTTCGGCATGCGTGCGAACATCAATATTGAAACGAGCATGCAGTGAGTCAGGTGTTTGAAGTAAGAGTGAGGATTGCTCTGCAATCACTCCACCCAAGTAATAGGGAAGCCCGCAGTTTGCATAAGAAACGAATCCTGATCGCTCTAATACAACAATGTTCGCATCAGGATCTAAACGACGTAGCCGGGTAGCCGCAGACATACCACCGGCCACGCCACCAATAATGACTATTTTTCTCATGCTTTATGCCATTGTCAGGAAAAGTTTTTGCAACTGATCCGCAACATCTTGCGCGTTGTGCTGACCATCTGTAATGCATTCGCGAAGTCCAACTGAAATAAGTGAAAACGCTGCCTTGTCAATCGCTTTTGAAACTGCCGCAAGTTGAACCACAATGTCCTGACAAGTGCGACCGTCATCAAGCATGCGAATCACGCCAGCTACTTGGCCCTCGGCTCGACGGAGTCGCTTTCGCAAATCAGCTATGGCGTCTGCATCTTGTACTACGTGATCTGTAGTGGATTCCATCAGTTCAGTTCCCTTCAGTTACACCAAAAGATGTGACTTCGTGCATACTTTGGAACAATACCACATACCCCTAGGGGTATGCACATAGGCTGATGGTGAACCTTTCGGGAGGTACAAAATGAGAAAGAAAGTAATCGTTCTCGGCGCAAACTTTGGCGGACTTACTGCCGCGCTATCTGTAAAACATGATCTTCACGGCGATGTTGACGTCACAGTAGTCAGTGACAGGGACTACTTCTTATTTAACCCATCGCTGATTTGGTTGCCTTTCGGAAAACGCAATTCATCCGATGTCACATTTCGAGTCGAGCCCACTTTCGACAAAGGGGATGTTGACTTTGAATTGTCGGCAGCCAAGGGAATTGATCCAGTGTCTCAAACCGTGACGCTTGAAAACGGGAAAGTATTGACGTATGACTACCTTGTTATTGCAACAGGTACTCGCAATCGCGGTGAAGCCATTGAGGGATTCGCTGAAAATTCACACACGATAACAACTCTTGAGTCAGCCATAAAGACCGGTGAAGCGTGGAAAAGATATCTTGATTCACCAGGTGACATTGTTATCGGTGCCTCACAAGGAGCAAGCTGTTTCGGAGCCGCGTACGAATTTTTGTTTAACACCTCGTACCAATTAAAGAAAGCTGGGCTTCGAGGGAAAGTTAACTTGACTTATTTAACATCCGAACCATTTCTTGGACATTTTGGAATTGGAGGTATGCCTCATGGCGAGGCCATTGTCGGAAAGTTCTTCAAGAATCAAGGAATCACTTTTCACGTGAATAAATCGATTTCAACAATTGACGATGGAGCAATTACTACAACTGACGGCGATGTTTTGAAAAATTCCTTTTCCATGATTGTTCCTCCATTCAGTGGGCAGAGTTTTCTCAAAGAGCTTGCGGGGCTCGCCGATCAAAATGGTTTTGTGAAAGTTAAGGACAGTTATCAAACGGAATTATGGGACAACATTTACGCAGTTGGTCTCGCAGCGGCAGTCACTGCGCCATGGAAAACCCCGACACCGATTGGAGTACCAAAAACTGGTTTCCCAACAGAGCAAATGGCGCACGTGGCCGCAAAAAACATTGTTCATCAGATTAAAGGCGAGTTGCCATCAGTCACCAAAGCTTTTGCTGACATTCCTGCGGTTTGCATTCTTGATGCTGGAAACAATGGCGTGCTGATTTTGGCCGAGAAGATGTTCCCACCACGTAAGCACGGAATGCTTATCCCGGGACCACAAAATCATTTGTTTAAGTTGGCATTCGAGAAATACTTCTTGTGGAAAATGCGTAACGGGAAAATTACACTTCCTTAATTTAAGACACATGGATTTGTTTGCTTCGCGTTTTTCGCAAGCTCGATGAATTCACATTGCATGCATTCGTTCATTGGCTGCAGGCAACATGACGTTCAAGCAAACTATATGCAAGGGTGGCTGGATGAGTATCAATAGCGCTGTTCAATGGAAACAAGATCTCGCAAGTTGGGGAATCCCCGATGACATTTTGAATCAAGCTCCAACTTCTCCGTGGATTCATCCGCCAGCAATGTTTACTGTTCCGGAAGAGATACCAGACTCTCCTTCGCACTCCAAAGCACGTGAGATACTCGTTGGCGGAGATTCGATTCTCGATATTGGATGCGGTGGTGGGATCGCAGCTTTTGCTGCAGTCTCGCAGGGTATGCACGTTATTGGTGTCGACCATCAGAGCGAGATGCTCACCATGTTTGCGTCAAATGCTCAAGCCCGCGGATTAACTCATGAAGAGTTTCTCGGCGATTGGCCGGATTTATCTGACGTCACACCCGAAGCACAGGTGGTTACTTGCCATCATGTTGCCTACAACGTTCCTGAGATTGCACCATTCCTCGAGGCACTTAATCAACATGCCACAAAGCGAGTTGTAGTTGAAATTCCAGCAATGCATCCACTGTCTAGTTTGACTTCTGCCTGGCAGCATTTTTGGAGTCTCGATCGCCCCACAAACCCAACTGCGAGTGACCTCCATGCGATTGCATGCGATCTCGGGTTTGCTGCCCACATTCAGCAATGGGAATCAGATTTTGGACGGCCACAGCCATTTGAAGATCAAGTACGACACCTGCGAATCCGACTTTGTCTAGATGAAAGCCGCGATCAAGAAATCGCTGATTACTTGACGAATTCCCCAATCAATCGAAAGCGTGCCCTGGCCACTATCTGGTGGGACAAATAACCGCTATTACTTTCTCCTGTGCCTAACGCATGGCTAGGCTACACATATCTCTACAAGTGAAGGACAGGCATGAAGATTCTCGTAATTGGTGCAAACGGACTGGTTGGTAGTGGCGTTGCAAATGTATTGCGCAAAAACCATGAAGTGATTTCTGCAAGTCGCAGTAGCGACGTCAACGTAGACGTCAATGATCCAGCGTCTATTGCCGCTATGTACAAGTCAGTGGGCAAAGTCGATGCAGTTGTTGCGTGTATTGGGAAAGTCGCTTTCAAGCCACTGGCCGAATTGACTCGCGATGATTACCTCAAGGGCATCACGGACAAAGTGATGGGTCAGGTCGAACTCGTGAATCAAGGTCTGGACTACGTCAATGACTCAGGTTCCTTCACTCTCACTACTGGTGTACTCGCTCGCGAACCAATCAAGACTGGTGCGCTGGCTGCACTAGCTAATGGCGCTTTGGAATCATTTGTTATTGGCGCTTCCATTGAAATGCCTCGAGGAATTCGCATAAATGCCGTCAGCCCAAGCGTTTTAGCTGAAGCAGAGGGATACCATCCATACTTTCCTGGTTTTACACATGTGACTTTGGCCGAAGTGACCAACACATATGTGAAATCAGTTGAAGGATGGAGTACCGGACAAATCTACGAATTAGGTTAACCATGACAAACACAATTGATATCGAAACCATCGAAGTACATGCTGCGGGTGAAGCAGGGCGTGTCATCACAAACCTCGCACACCTCATTAAAGGTGACACGATGGAAGAGCGGTTTGAATACTGCCGAAATGAACTCGATGGTCTTCGTCGATTAGTGTTGCGCGAACCACGTGGTTATCCAGGACTCTGTGCTGTGTTTATCGTCCCAGCCGTAAATGCCGATTCTGATTTCGGGATTATCGTGCTTGAACAAGGTGGCTTCACGCCGATGTCAGGTAGCAACACTATTTGTTCCGTGACTGCAATGCTGGAAACAGGTCGCGTCACGATGCATGAACCGACAACGACTGTGAAGATTGATACAGCGGTTGGAACAATCACAACAACTGCTCATTGCAGTAACGGAAAAGTCACTGGTGTGACAATTCAAAATGTGCCGGCATTCGTTGTTCATAAGGACTACCCACTTGATGTACCCGAGTACGGAATCATTCCGACCGACATTATTTTTGGCGGTCAATTTTTTGCACAAACAAATGTTGCCAATTTTGGTCTTGAAATAGATCCCAATAAAGGTCGAGAACTGACTCGCGCTGGCGCATTGTTGAAAATCGCCTGCAATGAACAGATCCAAGTTCAACACCCACTTAATCCAAACATCAAGAACGTCAACCTCATCGTTCTTCACACGGGAGACCCGACTCCTGGTAAAGCATCACGTAACACCATGGTGATGACACAAGGGCCAGTCAGTCGCGATGACCCCAGCACGTGGTCAGGTGTACTCGATCGTTCTCCATGCGGTACTGGAACATGTGCCCGACTAGCAGGGTTGCATGCACGCGGCTTGCTTGAGATTGGCCAAGAGTTCATCCATGAAAGCATCATCGGAAGCCAATTCATTGGCCGCGTTCTTGGCGAGACCACGATTGGTGAGTACCAGGCGATTTTGCCTGAGATCACAGGGCAAGGCTGGGTCACAGGCGTTGCCACGTGGAAGCTGGATTCAACAGATCCATTCCCCCAGGGCTATACGTTGACCGATATTTGGGCTCCTCAATAATTCGCACGAGTCCCCGCGACATTGTGACGAATAATTTCTGCGACATTGACCGTTCGTTGATTCTGACTTGGTCACCGTTCGTTGATTCTGGAAACCGCGCATTGATACCTGCCGTAATAGGCTCTGAGGCATGACGAATAGAAAAGTTTTAGTTACTGGTGGATCTCGCGGAATCGGTGCAGAAATCGCACGCGAATTTGCAGCTCTAGGAGATCGCGTTGCAATTCACTACAGTTCTAGTCCAGTAGCTGCGCAGTCTGTTCTTGAATCTCTCCATGGCGAAGGTCATTGCATTGTTCATGGTGATTTGCGCAATCCAGATGCTGTTAAAGAGATGGTTGATCAAGCAGCTTCGCATCTGGGTGGAATCGATGTACTCGTCAACAACGCCGGAATTTTTGTTGACCATCCCATTGAGGCAACGACTTACGAAGAATGGCAGTCAGCGTGGGCGGACACATTAGGTGTGAATCTTGTTGGCGCAGCGAATGTCACGTGGTGCGCATTGCAGCACATGCCACAGCACAATCATTCACGCATCATTAATGTGGGATCGCGTGGCGCATTCCGAGGCGAACCAAAGAGTCCTGCATATGGAGCCAGCAAGGCTGGTATTACAGCTTTCGGTCAATCAATTGCGCAAGCACTTGCCCCACGCGGTATTTCGGTCATGACTTTGGCACCAGGATTTGTGGATACCGAAATGGCCGCAGCACTTTTATCAAGCCCAGTCGGTGATTCCATCCGCGCTCAAAGTCCGTTTAATCGCGTACCTTCACCCAATGAAGTCGCAAAAGCTGTTGTGATGTTGGCATCGCGTGAAGCTGAATGGGCAAGCGGTGCTGTTCTCGACTTCAACGGCGCTTCATACCTTCGCATGTAACTGCGCTTTACGATTTAAACCTTGCGAGGGCGCTTTGGCGACACGTGAATTGGCATACCCATAGCAACTCGCGCAGCTTCAACCCATGTTTCGCTCACAGTCGGATGCGGATGAATAGTGCCAGCTAAATCAGCGACATTCGCGCCCATCTCGATAGCGAAAGTAAGTTCACCGATCAGTTCAGATACATGTGGACCAACTGCTTGGGCACCAAGAATCACGCCATCAGGTGTATGAACAATTTGAACTAATCCGGCGGATTCATCGAGAGTACGTGCCCGACCCGAAGCGGCCATCGGGAACATTGCTGCTGAAGCATCAAGGCCTGCGGCCTTTGCGTCATCGACAGTCATTCCTGTTGTTGCGATTTCGGGATCACTAAATACAACGGCTGGGATGGCAACGGGAGCAAATGTTTCGGCATGCCCGCACAGTACTTCTGCGGCAACATGAGCTTCTGCACTTGCTTTGTGCGCAAGCGCTGGCCCAGGAACAATGTCTCCGATAGCGGCAATGTTCGGTGCGATCAGTAAGTCGGGACCAACTTCGAGCAAGCCACGTGAATTAGGTTGAACACCAAGAACTTCAAGTCCGAGATCATGAGTGTTTGGAGTACGTCCAACAGCAACTACTACAAGGTCGACATCTAATGCACTGACCTCGTCACCTTTCTGGATATGTAATTGCTTACCGTCATCGTGGGTGACCACAGTGTCCGTCAGTACCGTCACACCAATTTCGTTCAGACGCTTAGCAACCGGCGACACGATGTGACTTGGCATTGCCGCCAAAATACGAGGCAGCGCCTCCACAATCGTGACGTGCGAGCCAACTTTGGCAAGTGCAGTTCCAAGTTCAATTCCGATATATCCGCCACCAACTACAGCAACACGTTGTGGCACTTCATGTAATGCGAGCACATCTGTTGAATCAACTATGCGAATCCCGTCATGTTTCAACGTGGGTATGTGTGTCGGGCGAGATCCCGTTGCCACGATGCATGACTTGAATTTGATGTGCATCGGTGGACGCTCGTCGCCATAATCAACAGCGCCTTGGTCTTTGCGCGTGAATCTAAAGAAGCCTTGTCGCACTTCAATTCCAGCTGTGCGGAACAGTTGCTGAATCCCACCGTTGAGCCCTGAAGTAACTTGCTCCTTCCAGACTTGGAAGTCAGCCATGTTTACTTGTCCAGACTCCGAGCCTGGCAGGCCACGACATGCCCACGATGCCCGCTCGTAATTTTCGTGCGCTAATTCAATAAGCGCTTTAGACGGAATGCAACCGACGTTGACGCAAACTCCACCGAGTCCTGCTTCGCCAAGTACGTCAACGACTACGACTTTTCGTCCCAATTGAGCGGCAACAAGCGCAGCCACATAGCCACCCGGCCCACCGCCGACCACGAGAAAATCAACTTGATCGGGAAGTTCGCCGACAACCACTATGAGCTCGCTAACTGTTGAGGATGGGTCAGCAACTCTGCAAGTGTTGCCGTGAAGGCACCCAAATGTGCACCATCGTTAATTCTATGATCGACCGCAACAACGATTGGTAAAACTTTTCTCACAACGGGTAATCCGTTTTCGGCAATCACTTTGTCAGCAATGCGCCCGAAGCCAGCAATAGCAACTTCTGGAGGTCGAATTACTGGAGTGCCTAACCATGTACCGAATGAACCAAAGTTAGTGATCGAAAAAGTTCCACCGTTGAGTTGCTCTGACGTTGCAGTTCGAGTGCGTGCTAAATCGGCAAGTCGATCAAGCTCGCTGGCAAGTTGCTTAATGTCGAGCGCTTGGCTGTCATGTATTACGGGAACAATCAATCCATCATCAGTTGCCGTTGCGATTCCCAAATGAATGGCTTCGTATTGAGATACTTCGTTGCTTTGTGCATCAAAGCGCGCATTCAGAGTTGGGTGTTGCGCAAGTGCAATAATGCATGCCTTCATCAAAAGTGGCGTAACAGAAATTTTCTCGCCACCTCCAGCATTAATGGAATCGCGTAACTCCAACAATGCAGTGGCATCAATTTCTTTGAATTCAAGAATGTGCGGAATCGAAAGCGCGTTTGTCATGGAAGCGGCGATGCTGCGACGCAAGCCGGTGAGAGGAACGACTGTTACTCCTGGTCGGCTTGCTTGTGGTGAATGTGCAGTAGGTGTTGAAGGGTCCGTTGCTTCTTGCGTTCCTGAGGCTGCTCGTCGAACATCGTCATCGGTCACCCGTCCGCTAGGTCCGGTGGCAATAACAGCTTCAAGATTGACCCCTAGAGACGCAGCCAACTTGCGGGTACTCGGGCTGGCTAATGCGCGCCCCGCTGAGTTTTCTGAAGCCACTGTTCCTGAAGTTGCCGATGTTCCCGAGCTTGCTTGCGAAGCCGCTGTTGATGTGCCCGAACTGTTTGCGTGCTCTGTGTGACTCGATCCCTGTCCACTTGGCGCGGTTGCGTCGCCGCTGATTTCCACCAGCACAGAACCGACTTTGAGCACATCACCTGGTTTGCCATTTAAGTAAGTGACAGTGCCTGCAACTGGAGTAGGCATCTCGATTTGTGATTTGTCTGTTTCAATAACGGCGATGACTTGGTCCACGCGAACCACGTCACCGACTGCAACAAGCCACTCGATAATTTCCGCTTCGGCAATGCCTTCGCCGACATCGGGGAGTTCAAACTTGAATGTGCTCACGCGGATTCCTGCACTAGTGCAGTTACTTCGTTGACCACACGATCAATATCTGGAACATAAAGATCTTCGACCGCACCCAGTGGGTAGGGAGTATCAGGCGCAGTAATACGCAAGATTGGTGCCTGCAAGTTATAGAAACAGTGTTCTTGGACTGTGGCAATGATTTCGCTCGCGAAACCACCCGTAAAGGATGCTTCCTGAATAACAGCAGCACGGCCAGTTTTTTCAACTGATGCGGTAATGCCGTCAACATCGAGTGGATTGAGACTGCGTAAATCGAGTACCTCGGCACTGATACCGCGTTCTGCAAGAATTTCGGCAGCCTGATTAACCATGACTGATGCTGCTGACCACGCAATCAATGTGACATCGGTGCCTTCGCGCATGACCCGTAACTTTCCAAGCGGTGTGCGGAAACGTTCGTCCGGAACGTCATCTTTGACCAGACGGTAGCCCTTGAGTGGCTCAAGGAACAACACAGGATCATCGCTTGCGATTGCTTCGGCGAGCATGCCTTTCGCATCATGTGCTGAAGCTGGGGCAACAACTTTGAGGCCAGGGGTATGTGTGTAAAAAGCTTCAAACGCATCCGAGTGCAACTCGGGTGTGCGAACGCCACCGCCATACGGGGAACGAATCACCAGCGGCAAACTGTGGCGACCTTGGGAACGAAAGCGCAATCGTGCGACTTGCTGTCCGAGTTGATGAAACGCTTGATGACCAAAGCCGAGGAACTGCAATTCAATAACAGGTCGCAACCCGCTCATCGCCAACCCAATTCCAGAGCCAATAATCACGCCTTCTGCAAGCGGCATGTCTACAACGCGATTTTTGCCAAACTGTGCTTGCAGTCCATCCGTAGCGCGGAAAACGCCGCCAAGCCGGCCAACATCTTCACCAATCACAACGACTCGAGAATCGGCTTCCATTTCTTGGCGAAGACATTCACGAATGGCTTCAATCATGGTCTTGTCACTCATGACTGCGCCTCTCTTTTCTTCCACGTTTGTCGTTGTTGTTGAATTAATGCAGGTGGGTCGGCGTACACGTGATCAAATAATGCGTCACTGGTCGGAAGTGGAATTGCTCGGGCAGCCGTTACCGCACGATCAACTTCCTGTGCGCATTCCTCGCGAAGTTGCTGCGCATCGGAATCACTCCAGACACCTTTTTTGCGCAGGTAGTTTTCAACACGCTCAATTGGATCTTTTGCTACCCAGGCAGCTAATTCGTCATTGTCGATGTAGCGCGAAGGATCATCGGCTGTGTTGTGTGCACCTGTGCGATAAGTAACCGACTCAATAAGTGTTGCTCCGCCTCCCGCGCGAGCTTTAGCAACAGCGGCTGCAGTTACTTCATAAACGGCAAGCAAATCATTTCCATCAACGACTACGCCATCAATTCCGTATCCAAGTGCTCGTTCAGCAAAGCTTCTAGCTGCAGTTTGGATTGCACGCGGAGTAGAAATTGCCCAACCGTTGTTTTGCAAAAAGAAAATCACTGGCGCTTTCACAACACCCGCGAGATTTAGGCTTTCGTGGAAGTCACCTTCGGACGACGCACCGTCACCGAAGTAAGTCAGTGCGACTCCATCAGAGCCTTGAAGTTTGAGTCCCCATGCCACACCTGTTGCTTGCGGAATTTGGGCCGCTAATGAAATTTGTAGCGGAAGTAGATTCACTCCCTCTGGAATGGAACCGCCTCGAGGATTTCCCATGAAGTACAGCGCAAAGTTTTCTAGCGGGTATCCGTGGCGAAGCAGCGCTGGAAGTTCGCGATATTGCGGAGCAATCCAGTCCTTACTCGGATCAAGCGCAAACGATGATCCAACAACTGATGCTTCTTGACCTCGAACTGACGAAAAGGTTCCAAATCGACCTTGACGCTGAAGCGCTGTTGCTTTTTCGTCAAAGGTGCGGGTGAGGACCATATAACGCAACGCATCAAATACTTGCGCATCAGTCATGGATGGTTGTCCATGAAGTGTGCCGTCTTGAGCCAACAGGTTAAATGGCGCGACGGGCTCGTCGCTCGGGACGAACCGATAATCGCTCATGTATGCACTATTGCATGCAATCCACCTGCTTGACAACACACTTAGACCAGAAAAATCCTTATTTTCTGCGACCTTTGCCACATGGTCTGGTTTTGGAAACGCAGAGAAAAAGCCATTACTGCATGCAAAGATGTATGCAAGAGATGAGGGCACACATGATTTACCACGCTCGACAAGGACAAGTCGCATACGGCTATGCAATCGGCATGCTGTGTGCAGAATGGAACATTCCATTCGTTCCCGGCGACTTAAATAACGCCAACACGTTTAACTTCCCCGTGCGCTACGAAACCGTTCCCGGCGCTAGCGGCGCAGATGTATTACGTGGATCCGGTGATTCATTCGCCGAACTCATGATCAACGCAGCCAAGAAGCTCGAAAGCGAAGGAGTGCGTGCCATCACAGGAAACTGTGGTTTCATGCTCGCATTCCAAGATCGGGTTGCAGCTGCCGTTGACATTCCGGTTTTCTTGACCAGCCTGGTTCAGCTTCCTATGTTGCTTCAAATGATTGGCCCAGACAAACAACTGGGAATCTTGACCGCTAACTCTGCGGGTCTTGGCGACAAAGAATTCGCAACTGTAGGCGTGCACGATACGTCACGGCTTCGGGTTCAAGGCATGGAGAATTACCCACACTTCAATGACGTCATTCTCAAGGAACTCGGCACGCTTGACGAAGACCACATGCGTAGCGAAGTAGTCACTGCAGCGCAAGACCTAGTTCGTGCACATCCACAAATCGGTGCGTTTATGCTCGAATGTAGTGACTTGCCGCCGTATAGCAAAGCAATTCACGAGGCCACTGGTTTACCCGTGTTCGACTGGGCGAACTTTATTAATTACGTCTATCACGCAACAGTTCCACACAACTACAACGGAATCGTCTAGGAGAAAACATGAGTAACGTCGAAACATACAACCCACCGTCATTAGGTCCAGCAATCATGCCGTATTCAAATGCAGCTGTAGCAAATGGCCTTATTTTCGTCGCAGGCCAAGTTGCTCTCGACCCAGAAGCAAATGTTGTATTCCCTGGTGACCCATACGAACAAACCAAATACACACTTGGTCGGGTAGCAACAATCCTCGCCGAAAAAGGCGCAACTCTTGATGACATCGCGCAAGCAACTGTTTACATCACAGACCTCGCTCATTTGCCTCACTACAACAAGGCTTGGGCTGAAATCTTCACAAACCATCGTCCAGCTCGCGCCACGCTTGTGTGCGGATTGCTGATTGACGGCCTTGTTGTTGAAATCACCGCTATCGCGGCACTGCCCCAGTAATTCAGAACAGAAACCAGGAGAATCCCATGCGCACAATCGTGCTAGGCGGCGGGATCGTCGGCGTGACGACCGCGTACTACTTGGCCAAAGATGGTCATGAAGTCACCGTAATTGACCGACAGGACACTGTTGGCCAAGAAGCAACTGCAGTAAACGCTGGTCTCATTGCCCCAGCTCACTGCTTTGCGTGGGCTTCTCCGGCTGCTCCAAAAATGCTGATCAAGTCGCTTTTTGGTGAAAAGACGTCTATCCGGGTTAAGCCGACTTTGAGTCCGCGATTCCTGTGGTGGGGTCTGCAATTTTTGCGTGAATGCACCTCAAGTCGCGCTCGCATCAACACGCTCGCCAAGCTCGAACTTTCGGAATACAGCCAACGCAAACTTGTCGAGATCGCAACAACAGAAGGCATTGAATACGACGGAGTAAACCAAGGACTTGTTTACTTGTATCGCGACGAAGCCGAACTAGAGCTTGGCTTGATGAAGATGGAACTTCTCACATCACATGGTCAAAAACTAGAACGACTTAGTATCGAGGAACTCGCGCGTATTGATCCAGCATTTGCCGGAGCAGGTGACACAATCGTTGGCGCCATTCACGCTCCCAATGACGCAAGTGGAAATTCTGAAAAGTACAGTCGTAACTTGATGGCGAGATGCAAAGAACTTGGTGTGGAATTCAAATTTGGAATTACTGCTGAAAAGTTCTTGCAAAAAGATGGCCACATCACAGGACTAGTTACCGATCACGGAACCATGACAGCTGATAACTATGTCCTTGCGCTCGGCGTCGGAAGCCCATTCTTGTCGCGAAGTGTTGGTCAAGACATTCCTGTATACCCAGCAAAGGGATTCTCAGTAACAATCGACATCACAAACAAAGCAGCAGCTCCAACCCTTGGTGGTGTTGATGAAAAAACACTCGTTGCATGGTCACCCATGGGCGACAAACTTCGTATCTCGTCAACTGCACAATTTAGCGGTTACGACAAATCGCATAAGCCAAGCGACTTCGACAATATTTTGAATACCGCTCGTGAACTCTGGCCAGACGCCGCTGATTGGGACACAGCGCGCATGACTGCGGGTCTTCGCCCTATGACACCAGATGGTCCTCCGATTATTGGTAAAGGCCCGAAGCACGACAATCTTTATTACAACACCGGCCATGGGCACATGGGTTGGACCATGGCCAGCGGTTCCAGCGCAATGCTTGCAGACATCATTGCGGGACGCACACCAGAAGTATCCACTGAGCCGTTTAAGGTTCGGTCGATTCGTAAGTGAGTCTTCCTACCGTTCTTGTCACAGGTGGCGCCAAAGGAATTGGCCAAGCCATCAGTGACGAGTTCGCGCGCAACAACTGGAATGTCATCGTGTCGGGGCGCGATGCTTCGGCAATTGACTCAACCGTTGCATCGCTCACGGCGCTCTACCCACACGTTCGTGTGAGCGGCGTAGTCATGGATGTGACAGATACAGAATCTGTTAGCGCAGCATTTGTCGACATTGAGGAAAACTTTGGATCTTTAACTTCAGTGGTGAACTGCGCAGGAATCATTATTCGCAAGCCCATTGAAGAGGTAAGTGACGAAGAATGGCTTCGAGTGATTGACACTGACTTGTCCGGCGCATTCAAAGTCTGTCGCGCCGCTAGCGCCTTGCTCGGAAAAGCCGATGACGCCTCAGTCGTCAATGTGGGATCAATCGCTGGTTCCGTTGGAATTGCAGGGCGTACTGGTTACACATCTGCAAAAGCGGGCCTGGAAGGTTTTACCCGAACACTCGCATTGGAGTGGGCGCCGCGAAACATTCGAGTGAACAATGTGGCACCTGGATGGACTCGCACTGAGATGGTTGATGGCGGAATCAAGCAAGGGCGCATTGACGAGGCCTTTCTCAATTCACGGATTGGCCTTGGCCGACTTGCTGAACCTCGCGAAATTGCGCAGGTCGTGTTTTTCCTTGCGAGCCCAGCAGCAAGCTATGTGACTGGCCAAACATTATTAGTCGATGGTGGTATCACCATAAATGGCAATACTTAAAACTCAATAGCGAGCTAACGCAATTTGCTGAGTGTGACTCGAAGTCCATTCAGTACATGCTCACGAGCCGCAGTTTCGGCTGCATCACCATCGTGTGCTCGGATGGCTTTTACAATACGAGCATGCTCGCGAATGGATGCGAGTTGCTCTTCGTTGGTATACAGCTCCGCAATCCGATAGTTGAAGAAGTGTTGACTATTGCTTCGATTAATTCGCTCTAGACGCTGATTGCCACACGCCACGAAAATCGCAGAGTGGAATGCATTATTCAAGTCAACTACTTTTGAGCGATCCTTTGTGGTTCCCAGTTGATCTTTATGAGCACCTACCGCTTCAATTGTTTTCACAGCGGCCAAGCCTTTTTGCTCTGCAACCAAGCGAGCGGCCATGCCTTCTAGTGCGGCACGCACTTCATAAATTTCCTGAATGTCAGCTCGAGAATGTTCTCGAACGACGTATCCACGTTTTACTGCAACAACTAAATCTTCTGATTCAAGTAATTGAAGCGCCTCACGAATCGGTGTGCGGGAAATATTTAGCGCCGCCGCGAGGTCTGCTGCAATGAGGCGCTCATTAGGACGAATAGTTCCTTGAATAATGTCCAGACGTAAACGATTGAATGTGTCAATGGTGAGCGACCCGTTGGAGGACGTCATTAACAGGTGCCAACCTTTCTGATTCTGCAAGATTCAAGATTTTTTGAGCATAGCACCCTGCTATGCTCGCCGCTAGAGAAAGAGGCGTGACTCATGACTCACATAATTGATGACGAGCTTAAAGAAATTGCGTTGAAAGTTCGTGACTTCGTTAACACACACGTGATTCCTCGAGAGCATCTTCTTCGTCCCGAGCAACACGGCATTGCTCCTGCATTGCGCGTTGAATTGCAATCGCTTGCGCGCACGGCACAAGTTTTTGCGCCAACTGCACCCAAAGAGTTTGGTGGCATGGCGTTGTCACATTTCGCGCAATCCGTCATTCTCGAAGAGAGCGGTCGCAGTCTTCTTGGTCCAACTGCACTTAATTGTGCGGCACCTGATGAAGGAAACATTCTGCTTTTAGACAAAGTAACAACTCCTGAACAGCGCGAGAAATATCTTGGTCCGCTTAGCCGTGGTGAAATTCGTTCCACATTCACAATGACGGAACCTTCACCGGGTGCAGGTGCTGATCCTGACCAACTCACCACAACAGCAACAAAGGTTGATGGCGGTTGGAGGATCAATGGAACCAAATGGTTCATCACCGGCGCAGATGGCGCTTCGTTTTCAATTGCCATGGCGCGTACCGGCGATAAGGCAACGATGTTTCTTGTCGATTCTGAAAATCCAGGCATGACAATTGAGCGCACGCTTGACACAATCGACAGTGCGTTTTCAGGCGGCCATGGTGTGATTTCCTTCCAGGACTGTTTCGTGAGCGATGACGCTGTGCTCGGTAAGGTCAACGAGGGTTTTCAGTACGCACAAGTGCGTCTAGGTCCTGCTCGACTAACGCACTGTATGCGCTGGCTAGGCGCCGCGCGTCGCACGCACGAAGTGGCTGTTGCCTACGCCGCCCAGCGACCCATGTTCGGTACAACGTTGTCATCGCTTGGAATGGCCCAGTTGATGATTGCTGATAACGAGATCGACATAGCCGCAAGCCGTGCGCTTATTCGCACAGCCGCCCAGGCATTAGACGCAGGTTCGCCAGCACGCAAGGAAACCTCAATTGCTAAAACGTTTGTCGCCGAAGCTACCAATCGCATAGTTGACCGTTCCATGCAATTGTGCGGTGCCTCAGGGATTTCTGGTGATCTGCCCATCGCTCAAATTTTCCGTGATGTTCGCCCATTTCGGATTTACGATGGGCCATCCGAGGTTCATCGTTGGTCGATAGCCAAACGCGCCACCCGCCAAAGTGAAGCTGGATTACTCCCAGGAGATTGGTCTTGACCGACCCCGCAGGTTTACGGATGGCTCAACTTGAGTCTTGGTTTTCGACTCATGTTCCTGCCATGGACCTGCATGCGCCTTTGAAGGCAGAACTTCTGGCTGGTGGCCGAAGTAATGTCAGCTACACACTGAGCGATGTATCAGGAATCAAGTATGTTTTGCGGCGTCCGCCTCTTGGCAACCTGATGCCCAGTGCGCACGACATGAAACGTGAGTTTCAATTGCTAGCCGGCATGAATCAAGTCGGGTTTCCAACACCACAGGTGATCGCACTCTGTGAGGACATCGAAGTCATCGGAGCCTCGTTCGTCTTGATGGAATTTGTTGACGGTGTTGTGATCAGCAATGCTTCTGAATCGCAACTACTTTCACCAGAACATGCAGACATTCTGTCTCGCAATCTTGTAGACACGTTAAGCCGGCTTCATTCAGTTTCTCCTGAAAGCGCTGGTTTGAGTGGCATCGGAAAACCTGCTGGTTACCTTGCTCGACAGGCACGACGCTGGGGCGAACAGTGGGAAATTACCAAGACTCGCGAACTACCTGACATCGCCGACCTACATGCGTGGTTGACGCAATCAATCTCGCGACTTCCGGAATCACTACCAACAAGCATCGTGCACGGTGACTTCCGGATTGACAACGTCATCGTCGCACCAGACACTTTTCACATCAATGCTGTTCTTGATTGGGAGATGGCCACACTCGGTGATCCCATTTCAGATTTAGCAATTTCGTTGGTTTATTGGTCACAACCGACCGATACTTTACGTGCGCTCATTCCCGTGGCTCAATACGTCACGGATACTCCCGGATTTTGGAGTCGCAGCGATATCGTGGCGCAGTATCAAAAAGCGACAGGCTTTTCACTTGACCATTTAGATACTTGTGTTGCTTTGGCATGCTTCAAACTTGCCGTGATTATGGAGTCGATACGCAAACGTGCACTTGCTGGCCAACAACTCGGTGAAGCAAGTGACGATGTGGAGTCAATGGGCCAAGCAACTCGGGCCCTAGTACAGCTCGGTCTACGAGTGATCGAATCCGACGCAATCACTGCTCTGAATTCGTAATCGCCGTCATAATAATAATGAGCATTCGCAAGTGCTTAGATTTAAGTGGAGGATTTCGCGAGGGTCTCGACCTTCAAGTTCATCATTGAGTCTTTAAGAAACCAAACCTGAATATTCAATAACCATAGAAAGATTGAGAAAACAACATGACAAATCGTCCACGCATAGGCACGATGTTCGGAGCCCTAGATGGAACCACATTTATGGGCATCCCTAGTGCGACCCCAGATAATCTTGCATTCACTTCGGTTGTTTTCGGAGCACCGTGCGCCACGCCATACGAATCAGTCGGAGCATATTGCGCCGCAGCACCAGACGCAATTCGTGCCTCAGTGAGTGGGTTCACTTCCACACTGTCACACTTTGACTTTGATCTCGGTGGTCCTATGTTTCCATTCGGAGTTGATGCAGCCGATCTCGGCAATCTCGCATACGACGAATCTGATGGTGCCGGCAATCGTGACTTGATCCGCAACACGACTCGCGCGATTCTGGAAGCCGGCGCGGTACCAGTAGTTATCGGTGGTGATGATTCCATTCCGATTCCCATGCTTCAAGCTTTCGAAGGTCACAGCAACGTGACTGTTGTTCAGATTGATGCTCACATTGACTGGCGCGATGAAGTCCGAGGCGAAGTGTGGGGCTTAAGTTCAACAATGCGTCGAGCATCGGAAATGAAGCATGTTGAGAACATTATTCAAGTCGGTCAGCGAGGCATTGGTTCAGCTCGACCAATTGATCACCAAGCTGCCACAGACTGGGGCGTGAAGTTCGTTTCTGCGCGCCAAGTGCATTCCAGTGGTATTCAACAGGCAATCGAGCTCGTCCCAGCCGGAGCGAACGTTGTCATCGCTTTAGATTGCGATGCGCTTGACCCGTCAATTGTCCCTGGAGTCATTGGACGTTCTCCTGGCGGTTTGACCTATTGGCAAGTCGTAGAACTCTTGCACGGCATCGCAGGCAAAGCGAAGATAGCGGCCTTCGACCTCGTGGAGTTCATGCCAGATGCGGATGTTGATGCTATCGGAGCCCTAAATAACGCTCGCATCATTTGCAATGTGCTTGGTTTGGTAACCCGACAGGCAAACTCAAACTGAATTTGACCCGCTATGTGAGAAGGGCCGCTGGGATTACTCCCAACGGCCCTTTCCTTTTGTCTATCTACGGTGTGTACGCGTTGTTGAGATCAATGGTGAACTTCAACACAACGCGTCGGTTGCGATACTGGTTCTTGATACTCACAGGATTCGTTGCACCACGAGCGATCGTGATGTACTTGATCTTCACCCCAAGGCTTCGCAAGTAGCTACGAACGATCTTTGCACGATTGCCCGACAGAACGATACAAGCTAGCAAAGCGGAGCGTGATGGTTGCTTTGTTTCCGTGTAACCAGTGATCTTCAAGCTCTTTGCAGCCTTCAGAAGCGGTGCGTAAGCACGCAGGCGCTTCTTGTATTTAGCTGTCAAGGTGTACTTGTAGTTCGGGAACAAAATGTCCTGAAGCTGCAAAGTCGTCTCTTCAGTTGGACCTCTTGTTAATGAAGGCACCGAACACGATGGATCAACAATGAATGAGATGAACTTCGTAACAATGCTTCCATCAGGAGCAGTACCTTCGATCTGGAACTTGTGAAGACCAGGTGTTGGACACGCAGCGATGACGTACTCACCCACGAATTGACCATTTTCGTCAACCGAGAATGTGCCCACAAGCTTCTTCTTCGAGTACTGGTACAGGTGAGCTACATACGGTGTGCAGTATTCGCTGTCCAAGTTAGGTGTTGAACTCAGCACGCCGTCAATCAAGACATCGCCAACTGCATCTGGGTAACAATTCGTGACTGCTGGATCAGTATTTGGCAACATACCATCTCCACCTGTGGTCGCAACAGCACCCTTGATACCGCCACCAGCTGCAAGGTTCAAGTCCAGATTCAAGTGCAAATTCTGGGTCGTGAACTCTTGGATGTTTCCAACAGATTCCTTAACGTTCGCACCTGTGCCTGTTCGCAAATAGACACAGTAGAAATATGTTGTCGCAGGCTGTAGCACGCCGTCTAAGTAAGCAGACACGGCCACATCACCATTGCCAAGAATGTTTGTCTTGGTTGATGCGAGCGTATTTTCAATCCGCGCAATGTCAGGATCTGGGTTTGTCGACGTTGTTGCAGGAACATAGGCCTGAACTTCCGTACCAACCGTTGTACATGTCTCTTGAGTCAACGGTGTGGCTGACCAGTAGAACTTCATCGATGTCGATGCGCGTCCACGTGGGTTCAAGGTTCCATCAAGTAGTGCTGAGTCGTGACCTACGTGCGAAGAAGGATCAGTGACAGCAATTGGAGCTGATGGATCCAAAACGATCTTGAAAGTGTCTCCGTAAACCGTTTCAGTCGGGCTTTGCATGATGACGCAGTAGTAATACGTTTCTCCAGCGTTTCCACCTGTGAATGTGTAACTCACATCCGTCGGATTTGTTCCCGAAACTGTTGCTGGCGTTGCATCAGCCTCAGTGAAGTCCACCATGTACTCACATGTTTGACCTGCAGCTGGCTCTACTAACGAGTAGCGGAAACGTACAGTATCCGATGAATCATCAAGTAACTGTGGATCGACCGTGCCGTTCATCTGACCGCCATCAAGCGTGATGTTCGTAGCCTTCTTCGTTTCTGCGGTCGCAGCTGGGCCAGTCGTAAATTCCTCTACGTCACCAGTTACTACCTGATCGACACCGTCGATTTGGTATCCACTTGTAGCAATAGCGATGCAGTACTCGTAGGTAACACCAGGTAGCAGACCCATCAAGACAGCATCTTCTGCGGTACCACCGTCGATGAGGCTGACGATGCTCTTGCCCGGAAGCGAAGCGGCAATTTTCACATCAGGGTTTGCAGCGTTACACGTTGCAAGACTGAGTGGATTATTTACGTCCTTCTTCTTGTAGTAGAACTCCAAGAGCGAAACCGCTTGAGCATGTGAATTTACCAAGCCGTTGATACGGGCCTTGTTGTTGTCAACATTGGTCGCAGGCATGGTCAGAACATCTGGAGCTGCAGCATTCGTAATGAATGTTGCGGTACCACCAGGTGTACGAAGCGCCGGAGTTTCAAAGTAGACACAGAAGTAATACAGCGCATTGGTATCCAAGCCAGATAGGTCGGCGTGAACATAAATCAAATCATTGCCCTTACCAGTTGACTTGTCTGGAGTGACGCCGTCTTCGAGAGCTGGAACTTCTACGGTATCCGCAGGAACATCAACCGAAACACACGGTTCGTTAGCCGAAACTGGCTGAACCTTGGTGTAGCGGAATCGCATGTTTCCAACTGGACGTGCGTTCGGAGTAATCCAACCGTGAATTGATGCGCTGTTAGCAGTCACATCAGTTGCAGGACGCGTTTGAACGACCGCTTGGTTTGGTCCAGTTTCAAAGTTCAGGATGTAGCCATACTTGTTGCCCACGTCCGTTCCGACCTGAACACAGAACCAGTACACGGTGTGCTTGGTCAAGGTTGTGACATCAACACTGAGCGTCTGCTCGTTGTCACCTGTCACTGGACTTTGATCTGCTGCGATCTGGGTCCAACCCAAGCCTGGAGTTGCAACTAACTCATCGCTGCATCGGTTATCAATTACACCGCTCACAGGTTCGATCGATGTGTAGTAGAACGATGCATCAGCTGGGTTTACACGGAATGGCTTAATCGTTCCGTGCAACGTTGCTGAGGTATCACCTACTGGTGACGCGTCGTTGGTCTCTGCGGTTGACAGTAACGTCTTGAAGTTCAGAATGAATCCGTACTTGTTACCGGCATCTGTCGTGACGTGAACACAGAAGTAGTAGGTCGTATCTTCTGACAAGCTGGTCAAAGCAGCAGACACGCTGCGATCCGAGTATCCATAAACAGGACTCTGAGCAGCAGTTGCCTTGGACCAGTCAGCAATTAACGAATCAGTACAACGATTCGCAAGATCCGAATCAGAAGGCTTGACCTTGGTGTAGTAGAACGATGCATCACTGGAAATCAAACGGTATGGATCTACCACGCCATTGAGGGTTGCGGTCGTGTTACGAACCAGAGTTGCCTCGTTGGTCTCAGCCTTAGGTACACCGGAAGTGAATTCGTAAGCACCGACGTCGTGCTGTGGCTTCGTGTTGTAAGGAGAACCAATCTGGCCAGTGTTGATTGGACCAGCTAGGTTGCTATCGCGACTTACTGCACTTGCGTCAGTGTCGCGTTGGTCCACTGTCGGTACGAATGCGTCACGATCTTCCGGAGTGAATGTTTCACTTGTCTGGACCCATGGAAGTGAGTTCGGCGAGTAAGTTGCGTCTTCAGACTTGAAGAAAACGTTTACGGCGCTTGAGCTGATTCCTAACGCAATCGTTGTTGCATAACCATTGTTAGTTGGTTGTGAATTGTTGAGGTCAATTGGGAACAGCACCAGGTTCGCAACAGTGTCAACAACGTTCGTCGACAAGTACGAAGGTGAAGCTGGACCTGGGTCTGATCCGATAGTTGCTGCAGCAGCGCCACAGGAATTATCTGTTGCGATGTTGAACTGCCAGTCAGTGTATGCACTCCAGCCGTTGTTAGAGGTCGATACACACTGAACACGTGCAGAGTCACCAGCATCATCAGAATCTGCAGCAAAGATATTTGCAATCGCGATGAGAACTTTGGCGCCAATGTGATCCGTATCTCCAGCGCTGTAAATCGAATCACCTGCAGAAGCTAATGCAGTATTGCCACGGAATGTGTTGTTAACGAAGTGTGAACCTGCATTACCTACAGTTGCACCTTCCGCCACGGAACCTTCGTTCCAGATGTAAACCGCGCCACCGTTACCAGTTGCTTCGCTTGCACCGGCAGAGTTCTTGTAGAAGGTGTTGTTAATTGCGTTTGCGAATGAGTAAACCGCAAGTGCGCCACCGTTGTTAGATGCAACGTTCTGATCGAAAGTTGACTTTTCGAGTGTCAACGAGTCGTTTGCGGAGATTGCACCACCGTTCAAGTTCGAACGGTTGCTGTTGAACTGTGACTGCGAAACCGTCAATGGTGCGGTGAATGTTGTGTAAACAGCGCCACCATCAAGGTACGAAATGTTAGAAAGGAAAGACGAACGCGTGATGCTCGTCGAGCCTGAGCCATGGATTGCGCCACCGGCACCATGTTCAACATCGTCACCACTTGCGGTGTTCGATTCAAAGCGCGTATCAGAAACGGTCAAAGCCGAGCGGACAGCGACAGCTCCACCATTGCCGTTAGGAGCCTGGTTAGTTGTGAAGGATGTTGTTGGCGCATCAGAAGTTGTGATGTCGAGATTGCCATCGCCGAATACTGCGCCACCATCACCATTGGTTGCGGCATTTGAATCAAAGGTCGAGTTGTCGATCGTGTCATTAGCAGCCAGCAAGTCTGGGTCGATGAATGGCTTTCCACCACGCATGTCACCATCGGGATCTGTTAACCAGATCTCAGCATTGGAGTCATCCGATGTCAGCGCATCGTCAGTTGGCAAATGCTCGCCATCAAATCGGGTCCAGCCGTTTACGGCAGCAAAGATATTTGATGAGACAGCGCCACCGAAACCAACGCGCAGGCTCTGTGGAGCTAAGTCGTGGTTTAGTTCCGATGCTGGGTCTGTCGCTGGATTCGCTGCGTTGTTCTGGAACAGTGAATCATTCGAAATGCTGAACTTTCCTGCGACTGCAATTGCGCCGCCGTAGCCGTCGACAATCTTGTTGTTCTTGAAAGTTGAACCTGAAACAGTTACTTCATTGAGAGCAAGGATTGCTCCGCCGCCTCGAACAATTGCTTGATTCGGGTTTGAGTACGCCGTATTCCGGTTGATGTCTGAGTTTGTTACTTCTACGCGATCAGCGACAATAGCTCCGCCAACACCCTTAGCGAAGTTGTCAGACACATTCGAGTTTGTGATGTGTACGGAAGAACCTGCGCCTTGCGCCAAAATCGCAGCACCGCTTGCATGCAAGCGATCACCGTCAACGTAGGTCACACAAATGGTGCTGTAAGGATGTTCGCTTTCGCTGCCATTGAAGTCTGGGATCGTAGGTGGTGTCACGTTTGGATCAACAGCTGTACAGCTGTCTGCTGAACCTAAACGGTTGTTCACAATTGAGGAATCTGTGACGTTAACTAGCATGGTGCCTGGTGCAGCCTGAGGCGCAACATCAATTGCACGACCCATGTAGTTGTCGCCATTACCGTCGATCTTCAAACCAGTGATGTTGATGGCGAAGTCGGTATCAGGACCGTTGATGTAAAACAGTGGGCCTTCGTAGTAAACCTCTTGGTACAAAATCGAATTGTTTGCATCCACATACCAGTTGGATTCGTCTGTGGAACTCGTCTCGTTGCTGTAACCGCGAGTAATCACGTTGATGAAGTGTGCACCGTCACCCGAGGTCTGACCGAGACCATCGATTGTGAGTCCGTTTGCTGTGACTTCAATTGTTGAACCGAGTACCAATGGATGTCCTTCATTGGCAGCTGGATCTGCGTCACCGTTACATGCAATTGTCGGATCGAACGTGATTGCTTGATTAACCAATCCCGCAAGGTTTGCTTCGGCAACTGCTTCACGAAGTGAAAGCACGGAGTCATCAGCAACAGTGTCCAAACAAGTGGTTACTACATATGCTGGTGGCGTCGGGTCAGCTTGTGCAGCTCCCGC
The DNA here is from genome assembly GCA_947448865.1 of Actinomycetota bacterium. GTDB lineage: Bacteria > Actinomycetota > Actinomycetes > S36-B12 > UBA5976 > UBA5976. The sequence continues at coordinate 22,036 of CANFOW010000010.1, read as the reverse complement.
AAACTCAAGTTGACCAGCGAACATCGCTAGTACAACACCGACAACAACAACAAAGCGTGACTTGCCTCGTGAGTCGCTTGAATTAATTATGCGGGACATCTGCACAGTGATCTCTTTCGATAAATCTTGACGCTCGGTCGCGACAAGAAACTTTCTGGTAACTACGCTTTCCGTACCAGTTAGTTTTTTCATGTTCATTTGGTGTTCCCCCAAATCACACGCCAAAACACGCCGATACGCCCAATAGCGCAACTTGGTTAAGCAGGCATTTCAGGGCGTTGCCTTTTAATGGTACATCGGTTTTGGCGGTTTCTTGGACGAATTTTGGCTCTCGAGACTCTAAAACCCTTACAAATCAAAGTTATGGGGTTTTCCCCACAAAAAGCTCAGGGCAGTTGTGCCTAGTGCAGCAACTGCCCTGATTCAGTCAAATAACGGTTAAAAACCCTTTAAATAATGGGTCCAACTCCTGCACTTAATTTAGTAACGGTTGTGACTGCCGTCTTTGTTCCAGTGACGGCCGCGGTAATTGTGGTTCCTCGCTGGGTCGCAGTCAAAGTGAAGGTTGTCGCAGTCGCTCCGGCGATGGCCACACCATTGCTGTACCACTGGTAGGTCTTGGTAACACCCGTATCCCACGTTCCAGAATTAAGCGTCAGGCGACTTCCAACTGTAAGAGTTCCCGTGATTGTTGGTGTTGGCGTCAAGGTTTGCGTGCCGATCACTACAACTGCAGTTGGCGCACTGGACTTAACAACGTTTGTAAATCCGGCCTTTGTTCCCGTTACATTGACCGAGATTGTTGAACCAATGTCAGCCACAACGAGTGCATACGTACTCGCAGTTGCACCTGAAATTGCCGAAGCTCCGCGATACCACTGGTATGTGAATGTTGTTCCGGTATCCCAGGTTCCAGGGACCGCTGTCAAAGTTGATCCACCCTTAACGGTGCCTGTAATTGTTGGCGTTGGTGTGAGCACCCATGTTCCTGCAGGAATCGATACCGTGGCAGCACTTGTCTGTGTCACGGTAGTGAAGCCAGCTTTCGTGCCAGTAACACTGAATGTGATTGTGGTTCCAAGGTCAGCAGTAACTAGTGCATATGTGGTTTTCGTTGCGCTAGCGATGTTGGTTCCATTGCGCTTCCACTGATAGGTCAGAGTAACGCCGGTGTCCCACGTTCCGGCAACTCCCGTGAGAGTGTTGCCTCCGCGAACAGTTCCCGTGATCGATGGAACCGGAGTCAGTGTCAAAGTACCCGCAGTAACTGTGGCTGTTGCTGCGCTTGTTTGAGTCACCGATGTAAACGCAGCTTTCGATCCAGTCACACTAAAAGTGAGTGTCGTGCCGACATCAGCTGATGCGATTGCATAAGAAGTTGTCGTCGCACCCGCGATGTTGGCGCCGTTGCGCTTCCACTGATAAGCAAGCGTGACACCGCTGTCCCAAGTACCGACAGTCGCGGTCAGAGTATTTCCGCCACGCGCTGTTCCATTAATAGTCGGGACTGGAGTGAGTTGTTGTGTACCTGCAACGACTACCGAGGTTGCGAGGCTCGTCTTGCGTGCAGTCGCAAAACCGACCTCCGAACTCGTCACTGTGAATGTAAGGCTCGTGCCAAGGTCAGCGGCAGCAATGGTGTAATTCAAAGTCGTTGCGCCAGCTATTGCCGTGCCGTTGCGATTCCATTGGTAGGTCTGTATTGAACCTGCATCCCATGATCCGGGATCAGCGGTCAACGTTGAGCCACCAATCGCAGATCCTGAAATTGTCGGAGTCGGAGTAAGCGTTTGGTACGTAATCGGCACTTGAGCACTTGGTGCACTTTGACGAGCAGCGGAGAAATAACCCGCACGAGTTCCCGTGGCAACAACGGAAAGTGAGTAACCGGCATCGGCATTAGCAACGACATACGTCGAGCCTGTTGCACCTGAAATTGGGACTCCACCACGAAGCCATTGCTTTCCTACTGTTACCCCGGAATCCCATGTTCCCGTATCGGCTGTGAGTGTTTGGCCGATACTCGCTGTTCCAGAAATTGTCGGAGTCGGAGTAAGAGTTTGCGATGTTGCGCTCGTTGATGTGATGTTGCAACCCTGAGTTGTAGCGTTCCAGTTTTGCTGAATGTAGTACTTCAAACTACCGACGGTGATGTTGTACATGGAGCCGTTTCCAACAGCCTGTGCGGTGCCATATGTCCAAGCACACTTGTCTGCATTTTCATTACCCGCGGCGTCATACCAAGCGTTCAGCATTGGATCCGAGACTGCTTCAACAAGTTCGTGCGCAACAACGCTGAGCATCGCATCGGCGCGTGGGTTCGTGTTCGGTGAAGCCGCGGATTGACCTGCGCAACCACCCATGTAGTTTTGCGGATCTCCAACAAATGAATATTTGTATGTCACACCGGTTGATGCATTAGTTGAGTACGAGTGGTAGCCACAAAACGAAGTACCAAAACCGCTCACGGCGACATCTGGTGACGTCAAAACAAAATACAAACCAGTTGGGTCAGCTGGCAGTGCGCCAGAATCAATAGCTTGGTTGACAACTGCATAAGTTTGTGGCGCAGCTCCATCAAGTGACTTTCCTAATGACGCTGCATCCACGGCACAGCCATTGACTTTAACGAAGTCAGTGACGTAACTCGTGGTGGCATTAATAGTTTGGTAGTAAGACATGTTGATCTTGTACCAATCGGACGAACCAACATTGTTTAAGAAACTATTTGTAAGTGCAGGAGTTGTAGTGCCGGTTTGTGAACATGAGTCTGAGGCCCACGTTCCGTACCAGATGATGTACACATTCGGGTTAATCATCACTGGAGTGCTGGCATGGTAATTGATGTTGCCGGAGATTACTGCGCCAGTTGACGCATTGCCCTTACGAATTGGGAACGCTTCAATCGGTGTCGTGGTGACAGTTCGTCCATCGCGAGTTTCGTGGTTGTACATACGGATGTGGCCTTCGCCTGCCGTGCTTGTACGAGTGACCGCTTGGGCAGCCACGACAGAGGTTAACGAACTTGCAACGACCGAGACCGCTAATAAACCAGCGCGAATCTGGATTTTCATGTTAAAAAGACTCCTCAAACAACTTGAAGCAAGGCTAACAGTGAATAGTTAAGGCTTCATCTGCTAGAAGTCCAAGATTTGGCTAACTTTAGACGCGGTTAGGGGGCTCGAGTGACCGTGATCGATTCGCTGGGGTTCGGTGGAAAGCGATGGTTTACTGGGTACTACCCCCTTTAAGGAGTGCCAAAAGTCTCGTGGATGTGCACCTCTACATAGGCGTATAAAGGCACCTCTATATAGACGTACACGGGCTCCTCTATATAGATATGACAAACCGCTGATTAATCAGCCGTAGAACCTTCTCAATCCAGCCTGTTTGGGCATCAAAACTGCAGATTTATGACGCAGATAACGCTCACAATAGGTATCTGCGGGCGTAAGTCCCACTTGGGTATTCGCTAACCTAAGGTTCATGACTTCAGAAAGCCACGAAAGTGCGCATCCGTCAGGAATGGCGAGTTTGGTTCTAGGCGCTACCGGAGTTGTTTTTGGCGACATCGGAACAAGTCCTATCTACGCACTTCATGAAACTTTCGCTAAGTCAGGTACAACACTTCCTGACATCTTTGGCGTTGTATCGCTGGTGTTCTGGTCGTTGATGCTTGTTGTCTCAATCAAGTACCTGTCTTTTGTGATGCGTGCTGATAATGACGGCGAAGGCGGTATCTTGGCATTGCTTTCATTGCTGCCTAATCAATATCGTCATCCGAGCAATCGCAAGCAGTCTGCTCTACTGTTCTTGGTTCTTGTCGGAACTGCTTTACTTTTTGGCGATGGAGTGCTCACTCCAGCAATTTCCGTTTTATCGGCAACTGAAGGCTTAGGACTAGTCAACGAAGGACTTGCTCAAAGTGCGGTCCCGATCACGGTCGTGATTTTGATTTGCCTTTTTGCTATGCAGTCACGAGGAACGCATCGCATTGGTCAAGTGTTCGGACCAATCATGGTTTTATGGTTTGGCACAATCGCAGTGCTCGGAACAATTCGATTCCTGGAACGTCCAGATGTCATCAAGGCACTTTCGCCAACTTATGCAATTGCATACATGCATCATCATGGTTTGCATTCAATTGTCTTGTTGTCATCAATTATCCTGTCAGTTACTGGAGCCGAAGCTCTTTATGCGGACATGGGTCACTTTGGTGCACGACCAATCCGGATGGCATGGTGGATTCTCGTTGGACCGTCACTGGTTTTGTGTTACTTAGGTCAAGCAGCACTCGTTGCTGAACATCCTGATGCAATTGCAAACCCATTCTTCTCACTACCTACAAATACCGGGATTACGTTTGCACTTGTCCTGCTTGCGACAGCCGCCACGGTTATTGCATCGCAGGCTTTGATTACGGGAGTCTTTTCACTTTCGCGCCAAGCAATTCAGCTTGGTTTATTTCCACGACTTTCGATTCGTCATACCAGCGAGCAACATGAAGGGCAGATCTACCTTCCTGTCGTTAATTGGCTCGTTGGCGTTACCAGCATCCTCTTAGTCATTGCATTCAAATCTTCTACGGCGCTGGCTCACGCATATGTTTTGGCAATTGCGGGAACTATGTCGGTCACCACTGTTGCGTTCCATAAAGTTGCGCTTGAAGTATGGAATTGGCCAAAGGCACGTATTTATCCTTTGACTGCGCTGTTCCTCACTGTTGACCTTGCATTCCTAGCAGGTACTTCCGCGAATCTTTTCAAGGGTGGCTGGGTTCCAGTTCTTTTGGGTTCATTTGTTCTCGCCATCATGTTGCTGTGGCGAAAGGGTTACCACGCTCTGAACAGATACATGGCCGAGCGCGCGATTCCATGGTCTGACATTCATGAAGAAATCGGGCACGGAAGTCTGTATCGAGTTCCCGGAATCGGTATTTACTTGGCTGGCCCTAACGAACAAGTGCCCGCCGCTTTGATTTCGCAGACCGAAGTGTTGCACTCCATGCCAAGTGAAATTTTGGTTGTGACTGTAAGAAATATTCCATCTCCTTACAGTGACGGGTCAGTTGAATTGACGCAGATTATTCCGCGAGTTCATAAAATGACAATCCCGATTGGTTACATGGAACTCGTTGATCTGCCGAAGATTTTGCGCAGCCATCACCATCTTGGTCAAGCTGAACGTTCTGCGACTTACTACTTGTCAGAACGAAAGTTTGCTGCAACAAATGAAAATCGCGTGAAGCATTGGCCGGAATTGATGTTCAGTATTCTGCACAGAAATTCAGCCTCGCCAGCCGCATTCTTTAACTTGCCGGCTGACCGCGTGATCACGATTGGTACTCGAATCGACCTTTAGGCGATTAGCCCATTACCGTTCCGGTTGAGTTTTCGTTTTCGGCACGTTTACGAGAAAAAGTCCCTAAGTTAATTCGCAATCCCGTGTATGGACCAACGTAGTGCACGGGCTCGACGTCATGGTTTACACCAGCTTCGACTTCGTTGATGAGGTGCGCCATGATGCGACCAGCTCCAGGCGCATTCTTAAATTGATTACCGCTTGAGCCAGCGGCGAGATAGAAACCATCAAGGCTCGTCTTGTCATAAATCGGGGACCAGTCAGACGAGACGTCATAAATTCCTACAACACCACTTGCACTACTTGGCACTTGAAGGTCTGGTAGACGTCGAGCCGCACGAGTGACCTGGGCTTCAAAAAGTTCTTGCGTTCGATTCATATTTGCAACATCGGGATTGTCGACCCATTGATACGGATCACACTCTGGCTCTGTCCCACCTATCAGTAATGTATGTCCTGTTTCGGGTCGAATATATACGCCCGTGTCGAGGTCACCAATAATTGGCGGATTGATTAATGATGCTGGTGCTGTGGCGTGATGCACTTCCTGCCTCATGGGACGCAATGTAATTGTGAAGTCCTCGCCGACTCCTGCTAGTTCATTGATGTGGCTCGACCATGGGCCAGCTACGTTCACTACAACTGGCGCCTCAATTGTTTCACCGGTGTCGAGAACAACGCCGGCCACACGATTATTTTCGCGAACAATCTGCACTACCTGCGAGCGAAAGACAAATTGAACTCCTTCGCGTTCTGCAGCAGACGCAAGGTTTTCGGCCGCAAGCTTTGGATCATTTATGTATCCGCCATCAGTGGTATACATTGCGCGGATTGTTTCGGATGATTCATCCCAAAAAGCTTCGTCATCAATTCGCTTAGGTGGCCAATACCGTCCGGTATCAATTCCGGGAATGAGTTTTTGTAGTCCTTCGGAATCCAATACTTCGTATGAGATTCCGGCTTGTTCAAATAATTCTGAGGTCCTAGGCATATTTATTACGGGGACTTCGATCATTGCCACACCAATGTTGTGTACTTGAATTAAAGTCTCTGATTCCAATGCGCCAACATGTTGCGGCCAATTGAGCCAACCTTGAAATGACTCCCACGCTAGGGCTACCGCGTCAAAAGTTGAATAGTTGAAACGGATAACAGCACTTGATGCGCTCGTTGAGCCCTGCCCAGGTCCTGCTGCTTTGTCGACAACGATTACGTTGCGACCTGTCTTGGCCAACTCGAATGCGACAGAAGAACCAATAACACCAGCACCGATAACAACCGCATCACAGGAGCGCGACATCGTGACTCCTCTTTTCTTGGAACAGAGTGTCTATAGTCGAATTATATCGTCGTCACAACGTCTTCGTATGAAAGACGGGGCAAACGATCGAAGGTTGCATCGTGATCCGGATGACCAATGTTGATGACAACAACTGACTGCAGGTTTGTTCCTGCAAGAAGATCGGCGTCTACACCGGCTGAATCAAATCCGGTCATAGGACCAGCTGCCAATCCAAGTGCACGAACACCAAGAATGAAATAGCCAGTTTGGAGCCACGTTTGGGCTTTAGCAACATTGTGACGTGGATCCGTGTCCGCAAACATGTTTTTTGCGCCAGGAAAATGTGGGAACAACGCTGGCAAGTTTTCGTGGAACTCAGTATCTAAAGCGATGATTACCGTTAACGGCGCTGACGCAGTTTTAGCACGATTGGGCTCACGCAAATGAGTTTGCAGTCGAGCCTTTGCGTCCTCACTAGCAACGACAACTATGCGAAAAGGCTGTCCGTTCATCGCAGTTGGTGCCCACTTAACAAGTTCATAAATCGCGCGAAGTTCGTCTTCGGTAACTGGCGCGTCGGTGAACTTATTTGCAGTGCGTGCGTGGCGAAATAACAGATCTGCGGAAGCATCATCAATTGCATACGTCGTGCGTTCTGGTGCTGAAGTCATGTTTTTCCTATCGCCCGCTTTTTTCACTTTAGTTGAACTTTCAACTACCAGCAACTTGAGCACATTCGCTTCGTCATGACAACGATGAATCAGCACTTTTTACGCGAAGAGAATACTTTCCTGGCTTAAGTCAGGACATCTTCGAATTTCTCCGGCGTGATCTGGTCGACCTTTGATTTACTCAGGTATCCCACTAGGACAACAATGATCACTGCAAACACACCATTGACTAAGTTTGTGGAATATCCGAGACCAGGGAATGCACCATCTTCTTCTGGAGTTACTGGTTGAGTTAGCAAGTCGCCAAGCGATGCACCAAGCGGACGAGTCAAAACATACACAGACCAGAACGTGAGGACCGTGTTCAGTCCAAACTTATACGCGACGCCTATCGCCACGATTAATCCGCCGAATAAGAGAAGTCCGAGCTTGTATCCGATTCCGAATTGTTCATTCACTAAGTCACCAGCTGCAGTACCCAATGCAAAGGTGAACAAAATTGTCAGCCAGTAGAAGACTTCACGCCGATTCGTGCGAATGCTGTGAATCGAAAGCGTTCCTTCAACTCGATGCCACAAAAGAAATGTTAAAGCCAAACAAATTGCGAAGATGATTGTCGTATTTTGAAGTGGTACTCCAAAATTGTCCGTCAAATTATCCGTAATCAGAGTTCCTGAAACGCTAATAAGGATGACTACGAGCCAATAAATCCATGGCGTGTAAGTCGATGAACGAAACTGAATTGCGAGGGCGACCAAAGTCAACACCGTAATAATCAGTGACGTATTAGTTAGACCAAGATTCAGATTTGAGTTTAGGAAATCTGCAAATGTCTCACCGACAGTTGTCGCGAGCACTTTGATAACCCAAAAGAAGGCGGTGACAACTGGCACCTTTATATGGAGGTCAGAAAGGAGATTGCCACGGGAGGACGTTTGTGAATTTGTCATACGAGGACAATAAATCCAAAGTGGTGCTATCACCACGTTAAAACCAGGTATTTTGAGGATGCTTACGGAATCCTTACGCGTTGAGTACAAGGTATTCAGAATTTGGCTCATCACTGCTGAATTGCACACTTCACTACTCAGTGACCTTCACCATATCTAGTTAGGATTTCGGTATGCAGGTCAGCCCCAAACTTAATTCTTTTGCGCGACGTAACCGCAAATGGCTGATAGCAACTGCAGATCTGGCCATCGCTTTAGTATCGATTCAAGGGTTCCTGTTTCTTCGATACCTGGATGTTGAATCAGGTAAAACACCGTATGGTCACGGATTTGCGGCATTATTCACGGCAATCCTGGTAGGAACACCTATTTCCCAGGCGCTGTACGTCAACCGTGGGCGTTTTCGAGTTGGTAGCCAAGAAGAAGCGCTTGCAATTGCGATGACTGTCGGTTCCACGGCAATGATTCTTGGGGTCATAAACGAATTAAATACACATGGTCGATACCTGCCTATTTCAACGTTGCTTGGTGCTTCGATGTCCACTTTCCTTGGCATGTGTGGATATCGGCTCTGGATGCGGGCGCTTCGCGATAATGCACTTAAGTCTGAACGCGGCGTTCCTACCGTTATATACGGCGCCGGAAATGCCGGTGCCCAACTCGTTGATTCCATGATGCTAAACCCGGAGTCGCCATTCCTACCCGTTGCGCTTTTGGATGATGACCCAAACAAGCGAAATTTGAGAATCCGTGGAGTCCCTGTTGTCGGCACACGCAAAGAGCTTGCCGAGACTATTGAAAGAACACATGCCGAATATGTCGTTGTTGCACTGGCACATGGAAGTAGCGCACTTTATGCGGAACTTTCACAAACCTGTCGCCAAGCCGGTGTGAAGCTCAAGACAATTCCTCCGCTTTCATCGCTTCTGGATGGACGGGTCGGAATTAAGAACATTGAAGACTTGAGTCTGGCCGATATTTTGGGACGCAAGGAAGTCGAAACATCTTTGCAATCTATTTTGGAATACCTTGATGGCCGTCGAGTGCTTGTCACTGGAGCTGGCGGTTCTATCGGTAGCGAGTTATGCCGCCAGTTACGCGATCACACGAACTGCAATTTGATCATGCTTGATCGCGATGAATCAGCTTTGCATGCTCTCGAACTTTCGCTAAGCGGTCAAGGCTTGTTGACATCACCTGAGTTCGTATTGGCAGACATTCGTGACACTGCTCGGATGCATGAAATCTTTGACGAACGCAAGCCAAACATAGTTTTCCATGCTGCGGCGCTTAAGCATCTACCCATGCTCGAGCAGTATCCCGATGAAGCTTGGAAAACTAATGTGCTCGGCACCCGAAATGTTCTTGAAGCGGCTAAACGTGTAGGCGTTGAAGTATTCGCCAACATCAGTACGGATAAAGCAGCTAACCCTGTAAGTGTTTTGGGTTACTCAAAGCGAGTTGCAGAACGACTCACGGCTCATTACGGCCGCGATGGAAACGGTCGCTACGTCAGTGTTCGATTTGGCAACGTCTTAGCTAGCCGTGGTTCGGTGTTAGAAACCTTTTCGCGACAAATCGCAGCGGGTGGTCCAGTCACGGTGACTGATCCTGAGGTCACACGATTCTTTATGACTATTCCTGAAGCAGTTGAACTCGTCATTCAAGCGGCCGCATTCGGCGAACACGGTGACGTTTTGGTTTTGGACATGGGCGAACCCGTACGCATTGCCCAAGTTGCAGAACACTTGATTAATTTGAGTAACCAGTCCATCGATATTGTGTTCACTGGATTGCGCGAAGGCGAGAAACTTCATGAAGATCTTTTCGGTGTCAATGAAGAATCTGCGCTCACACAGCACCCCATGATTTCCCGTGTAGCGGTTGAAGGTATCGACCTGGGGTTGCTTGAGGACGGCTCGGCCGGACATATGAAGGACTTAGCATTACACGGTATGCGAGATAGTCTGTCCTCATGAGTTACGACGTTTACCTTTCCGCGCCTAATGTGGGCGATCTTGAAAAGGAATACGTACTAGACGCGTTGGATTCCGGTTGGGTTGCACCGCTAGGCCCACACGTAAACGACTTTGAACATGAACTTGCCTCAATGGTTGGTGTTGATCATGCCGTTGCATTGTCCAGTGGAACTGCAGGTCTGCACCTCTCGTTACTAGTTGCTGGGGTGAAAACTGGTGACGAAGTTGTTGTTCCAACTTTGACATTTGCTGCGACTGCGTTTGCTGTGAAATACATTGGGGCTGAGCCAGTATTTATTGATTCCGAAGCCCAAAGCTTGAACCTAGACCCCGAGTTATTGGCGGATTTTCTATCTCGGCGTGCTGCGGAAGATCGACTTCCTGCGGCTGTGATTGTGGTGGATGTCTTTGGACAGACCGCCAACTACACAGCCATTGAAAAAGTCTGCGCAGAGTTTGGGGTTCCAATTATTGAGGACGCTGCAGAAGCACTTGGGGCCACGTTCGGTGATTGTATGGCCGGTTCGTTTGGCAAGGCCGCGGCGTTTTCATTTAACGGAAACAAAATCATCACAACCAGCGGTGGTGGCATGGTGGTTTCCAATGATGGCGAATTTATCGACAGAGTGCGCTACTTCGCTACGCAAACACGTCAGCCAGTTCCTTGGTACGAACATGAAGATGTTGGTTACAACTATCGATTAAGTAACATCCTGGCTGCTCTCGGTCGTGCGCAGTTGAAACGCTTACCTGAATTTATTGCAAAGCGAAAATCTGTTCGCGATCAATATGTGTCGTATTTTGCGGAACATGGTGGCGCAGTTATTCAGGAAGACGCACCCTGGGGTGTCAGCAATTCTTGGCTGAGTGTCGCAATTTTTGACAACGCTAGTGATGCCGAGAAAATGCGCTTGGATTTGGGGGCACAAAGAATTGAAGCGCGCCCGCTCTGGAAGCCCATGCACATGCAGCCAGTCTTCGAAAACAATGAAGTGATTGGTGGAGAATTCGCACGCGATATTTTTGAGCGTGGACTTTGCCTGCCTAGCTTGCAGTTTTGTACGTCTTAATCGATTTAGTGAGACAGAATCTTGATAAGTGACACTCCGACCAAGCGTATTCTTTTTGTGACCACTGTTTCAATTACAGCTAGAAGTTTCTTACTTCCGTACGCAGCATCGCTTCGTGATGCCGGTTACGAAGTCGACCTAGCCACTAATGGAGTTGAGCTTGAGGAAAAGTTCAGGGATTTTTTCAACAGCACCTACGACATTTGTTGGACTCGAAGTCCGTTGAACATCCGTAAAAATTTTCGCGCGTATTTTGAGGTACGCAAAGTTATTCAGAGTGAGCATTTCGATATTATTCACACTCATACTCCTATTGCATCCGCGATTGTTCGCCTCGTAGCTAGACGTAGTCACAATGACTTTCCAAAAATTATCTATACTGCACACGGATTCCATCACCACTCCCAGGGAAGCAGAATCAAGAATTGGGTTTTTTATGCAGTTGAGAACTATCTTGCACGTTTCACTGACGTAATCCTCACGACTAATGATGAGGATTACGAGAGTGCCAAATCTTTTACAGGAAATAGTTCGGTATTACTTACAAATGGTGTCGGCATCTCTTTCGGGAATCTTCGTACACTCGAAATTCACGAGAAGACCATTTTGCGAGAAAACATGCAAATTCCTGCCAGGAATAATCTCATTATATTTGTCGGTGAACTAAATGATAACAAAAGACCGATTGACTTGATTGACGCTGCCGAGATTGCATTTAGGGATCGTGAAGACGTCACAATTCTCATTGTTGGTGAAGGACCTCTCGAACGAGAGTCTAATCAAAGGGCTATTTCCTCTAGCTTGGACATTAGAGTTCTTGGTTATAGACCTGACGCGCATGAACTGATTGCGATTTCAGATATACTTGTGAGTTGTTCGGTCCGAGAAGGGTTGGGCATGGTGCTTCTTGAAGCTATGGCACAAAAATGCTTAGTTATTTCTTCTGACCACCGAGGTGCTCGTCAAATCGTGCCTCAGAAATATCGTTATCCCATCAAAGACATTTACGCGCTCGCTCACCTTTTGGAAGGGTGCGAGAGACTCCCCGAGACTTTAGAGGCGAACTTCGAAACAGCGTCTAAATACGAAATCACACTCGCAATTAGCAATTATCTTGAACTCATATCTGAAGTAATCGAGGCCAACTGATTATTTCTTAATTAGTAGATTGTTGATTGTTATGAGAGATTTTTAGTTTGAGTGATTTAGGTGGACTTCCATGAACGGTAAGAGGTTGGTTATTGCCTTTGCTGCTATTTCTGTTGAACTTTCATGCCTCGCTATTGGTCACTCTTGGGAATTCTGGGGTGCAACTTTATCTTTGGTTACATATTTATTTTTCTTCGTAGTCCAAAGGAATTTTCCAGAGACAAACATTCGTGGTTTTCAACCAATTGACATGATTTTTTTCACGGGTTTTATTTTGCTTGTCTTTAATCCTGCTCTGTTGTACCTCAAGTTGATACCCAGCGAAAGATTTGGTACACCGATTGATTGGCATTACCTCAATCAAGCCTCGGTAGTCAGTTCCATTTCTTTTGCGGGATTTATTGTTGGTCTCAGGTTGATTAAGTTCAAAGTGATTCGACGTCATTTTCACAGTCACAATGTGAGTCGCAGTTTGGTACTTGTCATTCTCGGCATCACTGGTCTCGGCATAAAATTTGGTTCACCATCGGCATTTTTTAACTACTTACTGATGCGCAGTTCTCCTGCAGAATCTAGTCCAAAGGATGGTTTAGTGGGACTACTCGCGTCTCTACTTCCACCGCTATGGACTATTGGTATCGTGCGTTTGGTTGATTGGGCGAGCACAAGCGTGGCCAAGCAATTTGTGATGGCATCCATTGCCTTATTTCCAATGACGGCATACTCTTACAATCGAGCTTCATTTGTTATAACTGGTCTATGTATTTGGCTCGCTATTCGATCATTCAAATCTGAACGGGCATCAAAAACATTATCGGCGATCTTAGTTTGCGTATTGGCATTATTGTTTTTTCGTATTTCTACATTGCGAAGCGAGTTTGTCGGGACACAAGGTGGGCGATACTCCACGCAGACTGCCAGAATTCAAAAACCTTCAGTGGCTAGCCAGGTGGAGATTTACGGTGGCGGACTACGGACAGTGGGATACGCAATTGCAGTTAGACCAACCTCATTAGGTATTGCGGCAACAATCCCGGAGTCGTTGATTGGACCTTTGCCGACGATCGGCAAAAATTTTCGGAGTCAAAGCGGCCCAGTGGTTCTTAATCGAATCATTTATCGAGGCTTATTGACGGTTGATCAAATTCTGACGACTGTCGCTGAAACCTACTGGGCGTTTGGCTATGTAGGAAATTTTATTGTCTTTGTTTTACTCGGTATCGCCGCAAGCTTCTTTTTCACAAAAGCTGCCAAACAAGAGGATGTCGCGTGTACCTATGTCATGCTCCTTCCCGCAATCTGGCTTACATTGAGTTTTTTTGTCAGTTTCTCGGTCCTAGTGCAGGTGTTTATATATTTCATAGCTTTGCCTTACATCATGAATTCCCGTCAGAAAGTGGAAATTTAAATTCATCCACAAATGTGATCCATATGCGCAAACATTATGCTTCATGTTTCTAGTGCCCGCACGCAAGTTTTCCTCTTAAAATTCACGTATTAGGGTCGCAGGTTGTTGGCTGCGAGCCATATTTTGTGCTTGAGCGGGACCGACAATTTTTCAATTCCAGTTGATGCCGCACCACTTCGTGCCTTAAGGATTGCCGCACTTGCTATGTCGGCTTGAAATTTTCGACTCGTTTGGTAAGCATGCACTCGATACTTAATAAGTGGTCGACCAACGTTATCCAAATTACCTAGGGCAATCATTCGCAACCACAGTTCATAATCCTCACAATGTTTGGCCAACGGATTGTAAAGACCTGTTCTTTCAAGAGCAGTGCGTCTCATGAGAACGGTTGGATGTATCAATGCATTACGCCACATGAGCTTTCGCTTTACGCTATTGACTCCGGTCACTACATTTCTGTTGCCAATTACTCGCGAATCTTGATCGATAAGTATCGCCGACGAGCCAACGCCGAACAGATCTTTCTGGCGCGACATGTGCTCAATCTGCACTGAGAGTCGTTCTGGGAGGTTTACATCGTCGCTGTCAATTCTCGCCAAATACTCGGAATCTGTATTCGAAATTCCCAAGTTCAGGGCGTTAACTATGCCCGATGGCTCGTTCACGACCAATTCTCGTATATTTTTAAAGCCACTACTGCGAAGTCCATCGACAGCCATTTCATTTAATTCACAGTGCCCGTCGTAAATCACACACAATTCGGCATCCTGAAAAGTCTGCTCTCGGACTGAATCAAGAGTTTGATTTAGCCACCCAGCATTGGGACCTACTGGCAATATCCAGGAAACGCGCGCCATGTCTCTAGACCTTATACGAATGGAGATAGCAGTTTGATATTTCAGCCCACGAAAACTTTTGGATGTGACGCATTCCGTCTTCGCTAAGCCTCTTCCGTAACGAAGCATCTTCGCTTATGTTGAAAATCAATTGTGCGCATTCCTTTACATCTCCGACTTCAAATAGGTATCCACCATCGCCCAACGCTTCTGGAATACCTCCAAGTCGAGATGCCACGACTGGAGTTCCCTGTGCAAGTGCTTCTGGAATTACCATGCCAAACATCTCGTCTCTGATTGTGGGCAAAACAAAGACTCGAGCGCTATGAAGCAACACTTGCACATCGTTATCATGCACTGCGCCAAGGTATTTGACATTTTTATCCCTTTTCTGAGGGACGGAATCAAGAATGGCTCCAAATTGCCCCAGTGGACCCGCCGCTACCATTTCTAAATCACCGCCAAGACTTGACAGTTCTTCTTGAATCTTGGCAAGAAGATGTGAGCCCTTTTGTTCACAAACCCGCCCAAGGTACAAAACGTAGTTGTTATGAACAAGCCCGTACTTATTCAAAATCTTTGCTGTCTCGTCGGGTTGAGGTTCCCGCTGATCGGAAGACACACCGTTGTAGATTACGGTGGCTTTTACACTCGGGTAAAATTCGACGAAGTCATTCAGGCAAGCCTCTGAGACGCAAGCAATTACAGTATATTTTTTCAAGGCTACTAGATAAAGTTGATGTAAAAATCTGTTACCCGACCCTCGGTAGCGGAAATAATCAACAGTTAATAAACCTTTTACTTGCTTCGGTAAAAATAATGACATTAACGGCAGACCATGCACGTGAACAATATCTATATCACTTGACTTCTTGATAAACCGCCTCGCTTTGTACATGTATTCGATGTCCCGAAAAGGTCGATTTAATCTAAGAAAGACATATGGAAAATTGTTTAAGTTGGCATCCTCAGAGTCAAGCTCACCAGGTGATAGAGCCAATGATTCTTCCCCGGATATTCGCTGCTGAAAGACAAGTTCAATTGCCCGCTTTTGCACCGCCCCACCAAACTTTGACAACAAGGGAATTTCGGTAGGTACCAAATGGAGTATTTTCAAGAAGATCCTTTATCTAAAATTCGAGTATATATTGCAATATGTCTATCTACCATTGCTTGTAGAGAATATTCTTGAGGTATCTGCTGAGATCGTGTGAAAGCAGTCTTTGCGAATTGAGGATACGAATTTCCAATAAGCCGAATGGAATTTGTTAGGTCACCTGCATTATCGATTGCCTCCACTACACCAGCTAAACCGACTTGTTCTGAAATTCCTCCAGTTCGCATTGCGACTACAGGTAATCCTGTTGCAAGCGCTTCAGTTACTACGGATGGCAACGCTTCGGTTTGCGATGGGAGTACTAATAAATGTGCATTTAGGTACTCAACAACTAACTCAGTTGGGCCTAATTTTCCAACAAATGTTACCCGTGTCGCTATTTGAAGCCGTTCGGCTAAGGCACGCAATTCGGCAAAGAGAGTGTCATTGTGATAGACCATTCGAAGTGTTACATGTTCTGGAAGTGTTGCGAGAGCTTCCAGAATCAAGTGAACACGTTTCACCGGTAGCAATTGACCTACAAATAAAAGTTTGAATTCATCCTGATCATTGAATTTTCGCTCAATTGACTTGAATGACTCAAAGCTCATTCCATTTGGAACTACTTCCATTTTTACAAGAAGGTTCTTGCTCGCAGCAACACGTGTATCTTTTTCGCTCTGACTCAAGCAAATCAATTTTTGAAATCTTAATTCCACCACTCGTTGTGCGATTCTACGCTTTAGCTCAAGATTGAAGTTGTTAGCGTGATATGTAAATATCTTCGGACCAGATCGTCGAGCAGCGACTAGGGTGCCTTTAGCCAAATGATGCACATGCATCACATCAAATTGGCAGCTAGATATCTCTGAAAAATCATTCAAGCCAATGCGTTGAACTTCAAAGCCATGCAATTCAAGGCCCACGGCAAGATTTTCTTCAGGCGTTGGGGTAATCGAATTTCTTTCATCTGGAGACCGGTTGTAAATTCCGCCGACAATCGCTACACGCATGTCAATACCTTATTGCGTATTCGCAACCCTAGATACAAAACGGAGGCAAAGTACGCCAAAGATCCGCTAATAGCGAGGCCGACTGCGCCAAACTCCTTGACTAACAGGAGACCAAAAACAACTTGTGTAACTGCCAGAATTAGGTCACTCACTATCCACTCTGGCGTGAGATCCCCAGAGATGGCAATTACTCCCACGAGAGAGTTTATCGAGGATAGAAAGGTCATAAATAATGTGCAGGTAAACACTGGTATGAACATAGCCTGTGATATGTTCGTTTGCTTTTGCAAGATTGGAATTAGAAAAATTAAGGCAATAAATCCAATGGCAGAAAACTTCATACTTCGTTTGGTAACACGAGTTGCTTCTTTAATCCACTTCTGTGGAACTCTGTTCGAATTCTCAGACATTCTTGGAAGTTCTCGAGAAAGTAACACCCCAGGTATAAAGCTGATCACAAGTGAAATTCGTGCTGCAATTCCGTAAACTCCTAATTCGTCCAGCCCACCTGGCTGATGAGCCAGATACGTTTGAGGAATCCAAAGAGCAAGCTGTGTTATTACTGTGACTCCAAGAATTCTTAGTCCAGTTTCTCGAAACATTGAAACAAAGGCCTTAATGCTAGTTATCACTCGTAGGTTTTTTAGCTTTGTACCAACGATTACGAAAATTGCGCCAGAGGCAACGAGTATTTCCGCAAATGTTATGTATTGGAATACTTCCTGTTGACCGTGCTGCTTACTGGCAACAGCAATGGCCACTGTTGTGAAAAGACTACGAATGGCCAAAAATCGACCACTCAAACTTTTACTGTGCTGCGTGGAAAAAATGGTTTGGGAAACACTAGATACTGTTACTGAAATTCCCCATATTGTCAGCAGTAGAGGGCTGAATATAGGATTAAGAAGGCAACTTCCATAGTTACAAGAAGACCATTGAATTAAAGCGATAACTCCAGATATTGAAATTGAGCACAGGAAACTTGTCGCTAAAAAGCCCACTGACAAATCTCTGCGTAAGGTTGGAGTGGCCATTTTTGCGATTTCTTTGGCAACTATCGGAGCCACGCCGAGCTGCGCTAGCCCAGAGATTAGACCGGTAGTGGACAAGTACCAGACAACCCCACCAAGAGAATGAGATCCGAGATTCTGCGACACCAAAATCAAGGCAGAAATCCCCAAGGCTCTCGCTATGCCTGTGGTTAAAAGTAACTCAATGTCGACCCTGGCTAAACCTAAAAATTGCTTTTCGGCTAAGTGACCCGGCATAGCGTCTTCACTATTCAATTGACACCCACTCGCCATCAATTCGTGCAACCAACGAGGTCTTAGGATGTTGGGATTCTCGAAGGTGAGTGGGGGGCGGTGTTAAGAAATTGGCACCGTATCTCATCTCTAAAAATACTTGGGGATTCGCAGGACCAGAAAGTAAGAGATTTTCAAAAGTAATTCGTCTGGCTGGAATAAATGAATCACGAGGTAAAGCCACCTTCGCATATTTAATCCCAAATGTGATTAGTGATAGATACTCGCTCTTATTGCCACTCTTTGTAGGTAATTCAATTAGATTTACATAAAAGCGATGCCATTGCAGGTCACTCATGATTTTTGAAAATTGTCTCAGTATAAACATTGCAAAGCGTCGCCCAAACGACGATTCACGCATGCTGTTATCTCGAGATGAACGCAGCAATCGGATTAGAATGCAGCTTGAAACCCAAAGTATTCTGAGGAATTTGTTAGCTGGTGCTTCTTCTAAAATGAAGATGTCTAGAGTTACACTGCTCTGATCGATACCGAATTTGCTCGGTAGGTACTCAATGCGCGGGATTTCGTGAAGATGCTGGCTACTCTCAGGGGAAACAAGTCTGAAATCTTCACTAAATAAATGAGCGTTTCTTTCTAATTGTTCATAAGCGTCGCGTGTCATCGCAATGTCGGCATCGTCATCCCAAGGTATCCAGCCGTTGTTGCGGACCGCACCGAGCAGGGTGCCAGCACAAATGAAGTACTCGATGTCTTCGAGATCGCATACGCGCTCTAATTCCTCAAGAAGTTTGATACCTATTGTCTGAAGCACCTCGAGCTTTGTTGGAGTCACGTTACTTGCTCAGTCTTAATTGAGAGGTCTTAACGACATAACTATTGAACATGCGCTGGTACTCCAACCACTGTCATACCCGGCTCAACATTTCTCGTTACCACTGATCCTGCTCCAACTACCGAACGCGGACCTACTTCAAGACTTTGAAGGATAGTTGCGTGGCTACCGATGAGGACCTCATCGGCAATGTGAGCAAATCCCGAAATTGCCGCCAATGGATTAACAGTTACAAAGTCGCCTAAGACACAGTCATGTCCTATCGCAACGCCAACATTTATGTGGCAGCTGTTTCCTACAATTACATTTGTTGTGATGCTGACACTTGGCCAAATTATGTGACCATCGCCCAACCTTACGTCTGAGCCGATAATCGACGATGGGTGCTGAAAACTTGCTTGAATGAGTCCCGCTTCTATGGCAACTCGGGTCAAAGTGCGTCTCGTATGCGGATCTGCGATTGCAATTAAAAAGTATCGACCGGGGTAAAGTCCCAATTCACTAGTTGTAGCAATCCACTCAGGGTTGACCTCAACATGATCGTCAACAAAGCCAAGGAAATTAATAGCGACGTCTTCTGAAGTGAACGGGTGCTGTCTTACAAACTCGCGCAACTCGCGACCAGAGCCACCTGCACCAATTATGACTAGATCAGGCACTTGCACTCCCCTCGAAAGCGGACATCGTCGCACTATCCGACGCAGAAATTCCTTGTCTCTTCAAAACAGATTTAAAAGTCTTTACAAAAATCTCAACATCCATTCGAAGTGACATAGATTCAACATACTTCACATCAAATGCAAACTTCTCTTCCCAGGTGAGAGCGTTCCGGCCACTCACTTGTGCCAGCCCAGTGAGCCCTGGACGCACTAAATGACGTTTTGCTTGTTCTGGTGAGTACAGCGGCAAGTACGCCTCTAGCAACGGTCGTGGACCGACAACACTCATGTCACCAATAAGCACATTCCACAATTCAGGTAGCTCGTCTAGGCTCGTGGCGCGAAGTATTCGGCCGTATCTCGTTAGGCGATCAGCATCCGGCAACGGCAAACCATCTGAACCGATTGCATTGCGCATCGTGCGGAATTTATACATAGTGAACAACTTTGAGTTTCGGCCGGGTCGCACCTGCGTGAATAACACCGGGCGACCAAATTGCTTCAAGCCCACCACATACAACAGCAGGAAAAGCGGAGACAGCACAATCAGTCCCAATAGCGCAGCGCACATGTCCATAAGGCGCTTAAACGCTCGGTAGCTTGTTGTGCTCATGAGACCCCAGTCTTCGTCAATATGTCATCTTGCCACAGCCTTGAATTCACTTCGATGCATTGTGCGATGAAATGGCCTTTGCTTTAGTCTTGACCTACATACGGATTGCGGAGAACCTGATGCGACGAATAATCACGACCCGACGGGTTTGGGTGTCTGCGATTGTGGTCATTGTTGGTTCGATCGTCTACCTCGCGGTTACTGGATTGGCTGTGCGCTCGCAAGTGAATTCAGTGCGAACACAAGCCGCAGCGATTTCCGCCGGTTCCAATTTGAGTAACCCGATACAGACTGCTGATCAGATTGCTAAATTGCGCAACACAGTTCATCACGCACACTCTTTGGTGTCTGGACCAATCTGGTGGACTGCAAGCAAGATTCCGTATCTTGGGCGCACTCCAACGGCAGTTCGCGAAGTACTTTCGGCATCGGATGCAATAGCTAGTGCTACGAGTAATGTTGAAACTCAACTGCGCACATATCACCCCAGCGCAAATCGAGTTGCCGATCCCGAATTAATCGCCATGATCAAGACGCTGACACACGACATGTCAGGTCCACTCAATACGTATGCACCTCGAGTCGAAGCACTTGATTTGAGCGGCGTGCCTGGCGTGATCGCAAACCCAACGCGCACCCTTCAAAAGCAACTGACTGACGGTCGAGAACTTGTTAATGCAGGTTCAGATTTTATTGACGTGGCACCAATTATTTTGGGCCTCGACAAGAAACGTGACTGGCTGCTGGTATTCCAAAGCGGAGCTGAAGCGCGCAGCATTGGTGGATTCCCCGGAGGATGGGGAATCGCTACCGCAGCCGAAGGAAAAATTACACTCGGCAATTTGGAAGCCAATGACGCTGTTGCCACACAGCCACTTCAACACGTTGACACGCTCGTGTCACCAGACATGTTGGACCTCTACCACGACGACTTGACTCGGTTATCTGACATGAATTTGTCGCCTGATTTCCCCACCAACGCAAAACTTATGTGGACTCTGTACCACCAAGTTAAAGGTGTCAGGACAGACGGACTGATTGCGATGGATGAACACGCACTGCGCGACCTCATGCAAGTGACAGGTCCAGTCGTAGTCGATGGCAAGACCATCACGGCTGATCAGATTGTCGAGTATGTGACGAAAACTGTGTACTCCGATTACCCGGATCCAACTAAAAAAGACGCAGCTCTGTTCTCAATTATTTCTCAGGTATTCAGCAAATTGAAATCTGGTGAGCTCGGGATTGTGTCATTGTCACGCGCTTTGTTGCCTGCCATTACAGATGCCCGTATTAAGGCGTGGAGTTCACATCCTGACGAACAAAAGGCTTTAGAAGCGACTTCGATTGGTGGGTCAACCGCAAACGCGAACAATCCGTCGCACATCGTGGTATTTGCCAATGGAGCCGGAAACAAAATTGACGCGTATGTGCAAGCCGATGTGAAATACACCGAAGGCCAATGCGTACCATATGTGCCATTCAGGGCATCAACGATTCGGTTGCAACTCACAAACGATGCGCCGAAAAAGGGATTGCCTGCCTATGTGACGCAACGACTTGATTTAGGGCCGGTTGGAACTGGGCAAGATGGCTCGACTCTGATGCTTACCTTCGTTCATGTTCCAATCGGGGCAGAATTCACCAGCGCAACAATCGGCAAAGAGCCTTTGAGTTTAGTTTCATCAGGGACTGAAAACGGTCGACAGGTGTGGCGCTTTGATATCGACTTGAAAGCGCAATCAAGCAACGTTGTGACTATTACGTTTAACGAGCTGGCCACCGGCTCGGAACCCGCACCGACCTTATGGACCCAACCCATGGCACGCCCGATGACAGTCGGCGTTGT